>JAISVE010000065.1 GCA_031271725.1 Bacteroidales bacterium | reverse complement strand
TTGCTTGCCGTTTTGCGTGTAGTAGTCTTTATGCCAATTGAGCAAATACTGATAAGCACCTATCAAAAAACTGCCGCTACCACAAGCGGGGTCACAAATTTTAATATCGCTTACTTCTTTTGGTGCTTTGTTTTCTACAAGTTTTCCAACCGTATTCTTTACAATATAATCTACAATATATTGTGGAGTATAATAAACGCCACCCGCTTTCCGCACTTCGGGCTTTTCTTCTATTGTGGCACGTCCGCCTTTTGAGAGAGAAATTTGTTTGCCTAAAAATTGCTCGTAAGCACTCCCTAAAATTTCCACAGATAAAACAGAAAACTCATAAGGACAAATCGGATAGTAAAATTCGGAAATAATACTTTTGATAACCTTATTGTCAATAGAAATTTTGCTGCTGATTTTATCTTTGCTGAAATCAAAAAGCCCTGAATTATATTTTTGGTCGGCGTCTTGAAAACGGTCTAAAAGTTTTTTGTAATAATCCCCGCTTTTAATTGCATCCTGCAAATCGCCATAACGTTCTACGCCTCTGTCTTCGGCTATACGAAGAAAAACAATGCGATCAATTGTGTGTTGAACTATGAAGTTAAGTTCGTCTTCACTAATACCTTTGTTGCGAAGCGCGATGTTTTTCGCGAGTTCTACCCTCCATCTATCAAGAGAAGCCAAAAAATCCCGGTCAACGGTCGTTGTTCCTTTTCTATTTTTGTCGCTCTGAATATATTTATCGAAACTGCCTTTCAGCACACTCTCTTTACTGAAAGTATTCCAAATAAAATCAAATTCTTTTTCGTAATCAGTATAAGTGATATATTTAATTCTACCGTTGCTTGCTTTGTCGGTAGGCTTTGGCTTATTGCTGCAATCATAAACGGCAAACTCCTCAAAATCGGTAATTATACTAATAGGCATCTTGGCACTCCAACCGTATCTGCGCAATTGATATGCGGGATGAAAATCATCTTTAATAGATATGCCCGGTCTTTTTGCTTCAAGAAAAAACAATCGATTTCCACCTGAGAGTTTGAAGGAATAATCGGGAGCTTTTGTTGCACCGCCCACTTTTACACGGTCTTCGTGAATTACCTCTCTATAACTTTCAGCATAGCCGTTTTCGTTATCTATATCCCAACCGAGTGCTTTCCAAAATGGGTCTATAAAATCACGCCTCGTTGAGGTTTCAGTATAATCTTTGCTTCTGTAAGTTTCTTTTTGCTCGTCAAATCTTTGAACTAAGATTTTGATTTTTTTGAGGGCTTCGTCTTTTGATAGCATAGTAGTTGTGGTTATGGTCGCTTGATTGCAATATTTTCCGTTATTGATATTTGAAGTTGTAAAAGTACGAATTTTACCGGTCTTTTGTATAAGGCTGCAAGGCAGCAGTAATACTCCATCCTACTTCCTTTTACTGTAACTTATAACTGCCCAAACATTGAATACCACAGCGAAGGCGCAAAGGGCAAAAAATTCTGCAAGCATATTCATAAAGCCGCTGCCTTTAAGATAAACGGCACGCATTACATCCATAAAATATTTTAGCGGGTCAAACATTGCTATATACTGTGCCCATTCAGGCATACTCTTCACGGGAGTAAACAATCCGCACATAATTATAAAGAGCATTATAAAGAAAAATATCACAAACATTGCCTGCTGAACAGTGTTTGAATAGTTTGATATAATAAGCCCCAATCCTGAAACAACAAAAGTATAAATAACAGAGTAAAGATAAATCGTGAGCAAACTTCCCGGAAATCTCAAAGGAATAATATCATAAATAAGATAGCCGAGCAGCATTCCCAGCGACAGCACAAATATACCGATAATCCAATAAGGAATAAGTTTGCCGAGAATAAATGCTATCCTGCTTACAGGCGTAACATTTATCTGCTCTATTGTGCCGCCTTCTTTTTCCGTTACAATATTTAACGCAGGCAAAAAGCCCGCAAGCATTGTTAAAAGAATAACCATAAGTGCGGGTACCATAAATTTTTTGTAATCAAGATTTGGGTTGAAGCGCAATTGCATTGCTGCACCAACAGAAGCACCAACACCAGAGCCGGAAGCAGCACCAGCAGTACCCACAGAAACCGCACCTGAGCCGCCCGCAAATTCACTTGTAATCTCAAAAGCATAATCATTAACTATTCCCGCAAGATATGACGAGCCGAGCGTTGCATTCATACTGTTCACCGCATTTGCCGAAATCATAACCTTGACATTTCCTTCCCTGACAAGTGTTTTTTCCAAGTCGCGCGGATAGGCAAGCATTATATCGGCTTTATCGGATTCTATTTCATACATCGCTTCCTTATCCGAACGCACAACAGAAGCAAGTATAAAATATCCGGATGCAACAACTTTTCTTGTCAGCCGGTTTGTAAATTCGCTGTTATCATTGTCAACAATTGTAATACGAAGATCTTTCACTTCCTGCGTTGCAGCCCAAGGCATTATCAGCAAAAGAAAAGTAGGCATAATAAAAATTATTTTCGGCAGGAAAGAACTGCGAAAAGTCTGCTTAAATTCCTTTTCAAGTAAAAACTTCAACATCTACAATCGCACCTTAAATTTTTTCAAACTGACAAAAAGTATCACAACAGCCATAAATCCCAAAACAGCAAATTCTTTCCAGACATAAAAGCCGGAAACATCCTGTATCATTAACTTTCTCGCACCCGCAATAAACCATCGTGCAGGAATTATTGCAGAAAACCATTGCAAAAATTCAGGCATGCTTGCAATCGGAAAAACCATTCCCGACAATATCATTGTGGGCATCAAAAATCCCATACCCGATATTAAAATAGCCGCTACCTGCGTGCTTGAAAGTGATGACACCAAAACACCCAGAGACAAACAAACTATAATAAAAATCAAGGAAAGCAAAGCAAGCCAAAGCGGATTTGACGGCATTGGAAGCCCCATTACAAGAACGGAAACCATCATTATCGTAATAACATTTATTACCGACAAAACAAAATACGGAACAAGTTTTGAAATAATTATCGACAGCGGATTTACGGGCGAAACAAGTATCTGCTCCATTGTTCCGGTTTCCTTTTCACGCACAATGGCAACGGAAGTCATCATTGCGCAAATAAGCATAAGTATCATTCCCATAATTCCGGGAACAAAATTGTAGGAACTTTTTATTTGCGGATTATAGAGCATTTTTGTTTCGGATTCAATGCGCAGCGGCTCGCTTCCGAGCCCGCCAAGCGCACGTTGCATCACTTCCGTTTTCTCATCAACACTTCTTATCATTTCCAAAATATAGTATGACGCACTCACTGCCTGATTCGGCTCGGTTGCATCAGAAATAAGTTGCACATCAAATCCCAACATTGATTTTGACGGACTGAACAGCAACACAAGATGCGCTTCACCATCTTCAAAAACCCGTGTTATTTCTTTTTCGGAATTTAAGTTTGAAAGAATAAAATATTCGCTCGAATTTATCTGTTGGCGGATTTTTTGTGTTGATGAATTTTGCACATAATCGAGCACTGAAACCTTTACATTTTTCACTTCGCTTGTTATTGCAAAACCGAAAAGCAAAATCTGAATTATCGGCATTAGAAAAAGTACCATCATCGTGCGCCTGTCGCGCAGTATATGAAAAAATTCTTTTCTAACAAAAGTTCCGAATGCCGACTTCATTCTAACACACTATTTAGAAACCTTTGAAATCAACCTCGCCGTACATCCCCTGTTTAATTAAGGAGCTGTCGTTTGATACGGCTATTTTTACCGGATATACAAGGTTGCTGCGTTCATCTCTCGTTTGAATTGTTTTCGGAGTAAATTCTGCCTTATCCGAAATCCATGAAACAATTCCTTTATGCTCGTTGCTTTCATTCTCTCCTCTGTCAGAATACACTTTCACTTGCTGACCTGTTTTTATTTCCGACATTTGACTTCCTACAATATAGGCACGCAGATACATCGTTGACAAATCGGCAACTTTGAAAAGCGGCTTGCCCGCTGCGGCGAGTTCGCCTCTTTCGGCATACTTTACAAGCACTGTGCCGGAAACAGGGCTTTTAATTATACTTTGCTGCAACATATCTTCCACCTGTGCTATTTGCGCCTCAATACTTTCCGCTTCTCCGGAAATACTGCTGTTTGCATTGGACATCTGTTCTTTTTGCGCCGACATTTGTTTTCTTAGGGCTGCAATTGATGAGTTTATATCGTCAAGTTGTTTTTGATTTGCAACATTATTGTTGACAAGCGTTTGAAAGCGTTTTTTCTCTCTTTCGAGGGTTTTGAGTTGTTCCTGCATTGCTGCAATTTGTGAGGGCACGTCTATTTGGCGGCTATTTGCTGCACTTAATGCTGCTTGCAGTTGCAGTTTTTTCAGATAGAGTTGTGTTGTGTCGATAAGCCCGATAACACTGTCTTTTTCTACTGTTGCTCCCTCTTGCAGGTTAAACATTATTATTTCGCCGTTTGCCTTTGCGGAAACAATAACTTCGGTTGCCTCGAATACGCCGGAAGCATCGTATTTATTATTTGAGTTTTCACATGCAAACAATACGCAAGCCAGCATTAAAACAAAACTGCTTCGCAATGATTTATTAACTCTATTCATTTTGATTAAGGTATTTATTCATGACTCATATTTAACAAATGTACAAAATTACACAAAGAAGCACAAACTGTTTTTGTGTACCGGATTATTGTTGTTTATTTACAACTTTAATGCGGTTTTACCGCTATTATGATTAAATTAAGCAACATTACGATGGAATAAAAATCCAAACAAATTTGCAATTAAACTTAGAAGTTTACTAAAAAAGCCGGGAGCCTTCGAATCTCTGCAACCTTGCAAAGACTTTAATTATTCTGATTTATCAGATTAACGATAACTTTTACAATGATGTCTTTTTCTTCAGGACGACTCTCGGCTATCATCAACGTTAATGCTACAAGGGCATTGTTTTCTATCAATTTGCTTCCGTTAGATTTATAAAGAATTTTATTGTTCTCCAAAAACCACAAAAATAAAAATGCAGCAATGCGTTTGTTGCCGTCACTGAACGAATGATTTTTTGTAATCAGATATAACAACATTGCTGCCTTTTCCTCTACACTCGGATATAAATCAACCCCACCAAAAGTTTGATATATAGTGGCTATGGAACTCTTAAATGATTGGTCTTTCTCGTTGCCGAATAAATTACTGCCTCCAAATTTTTGTCTCAATATTTGTATTGCCTCCACAGCATTATCATAATTGGCGTAAAACTCCTGCTTTTGCGTTGTGTTTTCGATTGATAATTGTTGAAAATCGTATTTGTCAAGTGTATCCAAGGCATAAGTGTAATCTGCAATTACTTGTAGTAGTCCTGTGGCTTCGTCAGCAGAAAGTGATTTATTTTGAATAACATTTGAAAGCAGTTTTACTGTCTGTTTCAAGTCTTTATATTGCTCTAATTTTAACTTTTCGTTTACGGCGTAGCCTTTTATAATGTAATCTTTTAATCGTTGTGTAGCCCAAATTCTAAACTGTGTGCCTTGATGAGATTTCACACGATAGCCCACAGAAATAATTACATCAAGATTATAATGTTTTGTATTTGCAGTTTGCAACTTCCCTGTGATAGCACCGTGTTGAGTGGTGTGTCGGAAATTCCGACATACCACTTCTTCCTCTAATTCTTTTTCAGAAAAAATATTCCTGATATGTTCGGTTATTGTTGTTCGTCCCTTGCCAAATAATAACCCCATTTGCTCCTGAGAGAGCCAAACGGTATCATTATCAACAAGAACATCTATAGAGATATTTCCATCCTCTGTTTTGTAAAGGATTATTTGCCCTTTTTCCAGTTTTGCCTTGCTATCATTCATACTTCAAAATTTCATTCTGCAAACTTACAAATAAAATAACAAACGAAATGTAAAAATTTCAATTTTCATAATGTCGCAGATATTAGGAGAACTCAGA
>JAISVE010000035.1 GCA_031271725.1 Bacteroidales bacterium | reverse complement strand
TCGCTTGCAGCAACTACTTTTAATCCACTTGCTTTTAAGTAGTGTATTGTTGATTTCAGGTTTTCGCTCCGGCATATCGGCATACGCATTAGTGCACCGGCAGAGGTTTTTATTGCGTCCTCACTAACAGGTGCGCCGCCCTGCGTTGGAATAACAATGGCATCAACGCCTGCACATTCTGCGGTACGCACCATTGCGCCGAAATTCCGCACATCGGTAATGCGGTCGAATATAAGTACAAGTGGTGTTTTGCCGTTTTCAAAGACAGCAGGCAGTATGTTTTCGAGTGTGGCGAAATCCACAAGCGACACAAAACCGGCTGCCCCTTGATGATTGCCGCCGTTTGCCAAGCGTTGCAGTTTTTCAACCGGTACTTGCTGAATGGGTATGTTTGCCTGTCGGGCTAATTGTTTTAATTCGAGCAGGAGTTCGCTATGGTTATTGCTGTGATTACTGCTGTCGTTGCGAGTCCCGCCGAAACCACCGCTTTTTAGCAAAAGCAATTTCTCAATATTTTTGCCGCTTTTTATCGCTTCGATAAGAGGTCGCAAGCCGTAAACAATTTGAGCATTACCGGATGATTTATTGGTAGATTTATGTTTGTAATACCCGGCTTTACTCCCTGTTGGAGTATATGCTTTGCGAGGGAAGCGTGATGTATCTTTTGAATCTTTTGTTATCATATTATTATTTTTTATAAAGGCAATCCGTATTCGCGTAATGGACTACTGCTGAGAACTATAGCCGGTGGTGCTTGGCGGCGTTTGAATTCCGAGCGGTAAAAAAGTGATAATATTCTTTCTACTTCTGCCTTTGCAACATCAATGTTTTTTGAAATTTCTGCGGCATTAAGTCCGTCTTCCAAATGCAGAGTAGCAATTTTTTCTATTGTATCATATTCACCCAAAGAATCGCTGTCTTTTTGATTTGGGCGCAACTCCGCAGATGGTGCTTTAATAATTGTGTTCCGTGGGATAATTTCTTGCTTGCGGTTTATATATTTTGCAAGTTCATAAACCTGACTTTTGTAGAGGTCGCCGAGCGGAGCAATGCTTCCGCAGAGGTCGCCGTACATTGTGCCATAGCCGCAAAAGGCTTCACTTTTGTTTGATGTGTTGATAAGCAAGTATCCGAATTTATTTGCAATGGACATTAGCAAAGTTCCGCGAGAGCGTGCCTGCAAATTTTCCTCTGCCAAACCGAATTTTGTACTCTTAAACAGTGGCGAGAGTTGCATCATAAACACATCGTATATCGGTTTTATGGGAATTATTTCGTAGTATATTTGCAAATTGTCCGCAAGTTTTACGGCATCTTTTACGGAATGATCTGTAGAAAATTGCGAGGGCATCATAACTCCGAAAACATTTGTTCTGCCGAGTGCTTTTACCGCAAGCGGAAGTACAACGGCGGAATCAATGCCTCCCGAAAGCCCGACAATTGCTTTTTTTATACCTGCATTTTTAAAGTAATCACGAATAGTAGCAATAAGTCCATCGTGAATTAATTCTATGTTGCTTTGTTTTTTACAGAGAGGAATTTTAGAAAGGGGAGTAAAACTCTGTTTAGTCCATTCAAAAGTACAGGAACACTCCTCAAAGCAAGGAAGTATGTGTGCGGAAACATCATTAAAGCCCTTAACAAAAGAATGTCCGTAAAGTACTACGTTGTCATTTCCGCCGCATTGATTTACATAAACTATATTACTGTTTTGTTTGCGGATAGACATTTCAATATCTTGAACAAAGGGCAAAGCATCAAGTATAAAAGCAATATCCGCGTTCGGCAAGTCCGTAGTATTAACAGCACAGTTATATTTTTTGAATAAGAAAGCGTTGTTTTTAATAATAGAAACTTCGCCTTTTTCAAGCAGGAAGAAATGATTTGCAAGTTCACACAATATAGCACAACTGCTTGTTTCTTTTGCCAACTTGTTAAGTGTAGCCAAGCAAGAATTAAAATATCCCTCTCGTTGTAAAAGCGTTTCGGCGGCATATCCGCAAATAGCATCTTTGGGAAGTACAAGAATATCTGCTCTCTCTGCAAGAGCCTTTCTGTATTCGGTTCTTATAGATAGAAAATTTTCCTTTATTCTATTGGCGTGAAATCCTTTCTGAATTATTCTTATTCTCATTTTTTACGTATTATAAAATCTCTAAAAACTTGGAGTTTAAGGCGCACGAGCCGAGTAAAGCGGAGTTATCTAATGATAATGAGCATTTATGAGGTGATGTGCAACGCAAAAATCCAAGTTTTTAGAGATTTTATTAAAATACTAAACCGGCAGAAACAATAACCTGCCCCGGCTTGCCTTTATGAAAACCATCTTCTGTAGTCATATTCTTTTTGCTCAAAGTATTAGTAAGTCCTGCCTGATACCCTGCGCCCACAAAGAGTTGAAGTTTTTCTGTTGCACGATACAATGCTCTTATTTCAGCCAAAGCCCCGACATTCCACAAAGAAGCCTTTTTGCCGAAATTACCCTCTTCAGTGTAGGTGTGTCCATTAAATAAGACTGCTCCCGCATCATTCGTATATTTTACATTATAATACACATCGCTGTATAATGATCTTATTTTAACTCCCCATGAAAAACCAATAAGTCCTTGAACAGCCCAATTATTTATATAGTTGCTTTGTACTTTTATATATAGAGGCATTTCTATATATGAAACAGATACTCGTCTGGAGGCATCTATTTCGGAACTAAGATGTGGGAGGTCATTTATGCGGGACGAAGGGAAATAATATTTTCCACCTGTGGTATTGTAAGAAAATCCGCCTCCGAAAAAGAAATACGAACCGAGATAATAGTCAACCCTTATAGAAGGTGTTACGCAAAATATTATGCCGTCATTGCCATAAGGTTTTTGGAGATTCTGCCAAAAATTAAAAGTGCTTAATGCTTCTATGCTAACATAGACTTTTTTTGTCAATTGATCCAAACGGGTAATTTGTGCAGGTGCCCCTTTTTTTGCATGGAGAAAAGAGCATGAAAATAAAAGAACAGAGAGTAGCAAAATAAAATGCTGCTTTATATGTTTCATAGTTTTGGGGATTTAGATTAACTTTGTGTTTAGGGAACTATTTAAAGTATTATGCAAAATTACGCAAAAAATCTGTTACTAACTGCAATTATCGCTTTGCTGTTAATTTGGTCACCTGCAAAAGCACAAAATGAAAATGTACATTTTGGTATTGGTGTGGG
>JAISVE010000015.1 GCA_031271725.1 Bacteroidales bacterium | reverse complement strand
TCGGCATTTTTGGATTATTCAATGTCGGTTATCGTGTCAAGGGCATTACCCGATGTTAGAGACGGTATGAAGCCGGTACAACGGCGTATTATCTATACAATGAACGAGATGGGCATTACCGCAGGCTCGTCTTACAAGAAATCGGCAAGAATTGTGGGTGAGGTTATGGGTAAGTATCACCCGCACGGGGACTCCTCTGTTTACGGTGCAATGGTGCATCTCGCACAGCCCTGGTCTATGCGTTACATGCTTGTTGACGGACAGGGAAACTTCGGCTCTGAAGATGGCGACCCGCCTGCAGCCCAGCGTTATACCGAAGCACGCTTAAAACGAATTTCAGACGAACTTGTTGCCGATATAGAGAAAGATACGGTTGATATGCAGAATAACTATGACGACTCCCTTAAAGAGCCGACAGTTCTGCCTTGCCGTGTTCCTACCTTGCTTATTAACGGCACAACGGGTATTGCTGTGGGTATGGCTACAAACATGGCTCCCCATAATCTTTCAGAAGCCTGTGACGGCGTTGTAGCATACTTGGACAACAAAGATATTACGGTTGACGAGCTTATGCAGTGCATTAAGGCACCTGACTTTCCGACAGGCGGGCTTATCTACGGTTATGACGGCATAAGAGAGGCATACCGCACCGGTAATGGGCGTGTTATTATGCGCGGTGAAGCAACAATAGAAACAGACGAGAAAACCGACAAAAGCCAAATTATATTCACCTCTATCCCCTACATGCTTAACAAGGCAGAGATGATAAAAAGCATTGCTGCTGCGGTTAGTGACGGGAAAATAACCGGTATAAGTGATATTAGAGATGAGTCCAACAGGGAGGGTATCCGTATTGTTTTTGATTTGAAAAGAGATGCGGTAGCAAACGTTGTTTTGAATAAACTCTACAAAATGACGCCGCTGCAATCGAGTTTTTCAATCAACAATATCGCACTTGTGCACGGTCGTCCGCGCCTTTTGAACTTGAAAGACATTATTGTAAATTTTGTTGAACACCGTCACGAAGTAATTCTGCGCCGTACGCGTTTCGATATGGCTGAGGCGGAAAGGCGTGCGCATATCCTGGAAGGGCTTTTGATTGCGCAGGATCACATTGACGAAGTTATTGCAATTATCCGTGCGGCAAAAACAATAGACGAGGCAAAGAATGGGCTTATCGAAAGGTTCAAATTCAGCAGTGTTCAGGCACAGGCAATTGTTGAAATGCGTCTCGGACAGTTAACGGGCTTGCAGAGGGAAAAACTTCAACAGGAATTTGATGAGAAAAAGAAGTTTATAGAATGGTGCAAAAAAGTGCTGTCAAACGAAGACATGCAGTTTGCCATTATTCGCGAGGAAACCCTTGAAATAAAAGAAAAATATGGTGATGAACGCCGTTCGCAAATCGTAATGGATTCCCACGACTTCAAAATCGAGGATATGATTGCCGACGACTCCATGGTAATCACTATATCAAACAAAGGCTATATAAAGCGTACTCCTTTGGCACTGTACCGCTCGCAGAGCAGGGGCGGAAAGGGCAGCAAGGGCTCTAACTTGCGCTCGGAGGACGAAATCGACCACTTGTTTGTTGCCACAATGCACAACTATCTGCTGTTGTTTACAGAAAAAGGCAAGTGCTATTGGCAGCGTGTATTTGACATACCCGAAGGCGACCGTTCAAGCAAGGGACGTCAGGTGAGCAACCTTATCAGCATTGAGCAGGACGACAATATTAAGGCATACCTCAATACGGGCGACCTCAAAAATGAGGATTATATCAAAAACCACTACGTTATACTTTGCACCAAAAACGGTGTTATTAAAAAGACAACACTTGAAGCATATTCAAACGTAAGGATAAAGGGTATAAATGCCATAACGGTGCGTGACGGCGACCAACTTCTCGAAGCACGTCTTACGGACGGCAACAGCATTGTTATGCTTGCACTGCGTTCGGGTAAGGCGATACGTTTCCCCGAAAACAAAACACGTCCGATGGGTAGAACAGCGTCCGGTGTTAGAGGCATAAGATTGGCTAATGATAAGGACGAGGTTATCGGAATGATATGTGTTAACAGTGAGGAAGCAAACGTACTTGTGGTGTCGGAAAAAGGCTTCGGCAAACGTACTCCCGTATCTGAATACCGCGAAACAAACAGAGGCGGCAAGGGCGTTAAGACAATCAACATAACCGAAAAAACAGGTGCTTTGATAGCAATACAGGAAGTTACCGACAATGACGACCTAATGATTATAAACAAGAGCGGCGTTATTATCCGCACTCCTGTTTCGGAATTGCGTGTTCAGGGACGTGCCACACAAGGTGTTAAACTTATCGACCTTAAAGGCAAGGATTCAATCGCTTCCGTTACCAAAGTAGAGAAAGAGGAACTTGATGAAAGCGATGTTGAAATGCCGGTTGGCGAGCAGAGCGTGATTGATGATTTGGTTGATGGCACAGCAGATGGCACATCAGATGGCACGACTGACGACAAAGAAAACTCAGAAGAATAACAATTAAAACTATAATGATATGAAAAGAATTATTACTATTGTATTGTTAGTGGCATTTGCAGGAAGTATTGCAGCCCAAAAGCAAAAACCCCTTAAACCCGGACAGGCGATCAAAGAGGCACAGAAAAATTATAATGGCAAGAAGATACCCGCTGCTGTGGAAATGATGCGTGCGGCAATGCTTGACCCTAAAACACCCTTAGATGTATCAACCTACCTGTTGCAATCACAAATTTACGTTGCTGCTTCGTCAGCATTGTTTGCAAAAAAATTTCCCAATGCGGAAGATACGGCATTTATTGCATTACAAACAACACTTAAATTTAATGATAACTCGGATATGTTTATGATTTTGACATATCCGAAAATAGAACAGGAAATAGGAAAGCTTTCGTCTGCTCTTTATGAAAAAGGCAGTGTTGCTTTTGGCGAGAATAATTTCAACGGTGCTGCTGATTTTTATGAGAAAGCTTACAATACAGCTATCCTTTTGAATCAGATAGATACCGGTGCGCTTTTTAATGTTGCATTAAGCGCGGAAAGAGCAGAAGATGACGCTCGTGCAATAAAGAACTACGAAATTCTTGCCGGTATGAAATATATAAACCTCGTATTGTATCAGCGTTTGGCGGCACTCTACGAAAAGGCAGGCAAGAAAGACGAAGCATCATCAATGCTTGATATGTCTATTGCAATGTTTCCCGAAGATTCTATGGCTTATCTTAATGCCGCCAACCAGAATCTCAATATGGAAAAATATGGAAAGGTATTTGAAATAGGTAAGGTTGCGCAGGAAAAATACCCGGTGTTCCCTGTTCTTTATATTGTTCTTGGTGCCGCTTATCAAAATTCCGGTGATATGGATAATGCGGAAATTGCCTATCGCAAGGCATTCGAGCAAAATCCCGAAGACCATCTTACAAACTACCGCATAGGAGCATTTTATTTGCAGAAAGGTAATGTAGTAAAGACCGCTGCCGACAACCTGCCTCTTAACGAAGGAGCGAAATATAAAGCCGAAACGGCACGCGCACAGGAAATTTTTGCAAAGGCAATTCCGCACTTGGAAAAGGCACTCGCTCTTTCTCCCGATGATATAAATGTAGTTAGAGCCCTCCGCGATATTTACAACTTTGTAGGTAACACCGAAAAGGCAACCGAATATACAGGCAAAATAAACGCTTTAGAGGGCGGTGAGTAAAAAAACAAGCTGGGTATATTTCCTGTTACTCTTTGTTATCGGGCTTTTTATCGGTACGCGAATACCCAATAACAGGGGAATGATGCATGAGCCGAAAAAAGGGATAAATCTTAATATCATACAACCGCAAAGCCGTATGGACGGCATTCTTAATTTGGTTGAAGAGAATTATGTAGATACCTTTTCTTTTTACAATCTCGAAAACGCGGCAATAAAGGGAATGTTGGAGCAGTTAGATCCTCATTCTGTATATATTCCTGCTTCGGAAGTACCTTCTGCAAATGAAGATATTGCAAGTGATTTTGACGGTATAGGTGTGCAATTCCGTCTATCCAACGATACAGTGCTTGTTATTATGCCTGTTTCCGGTGGTCCTTCGGAAAAGGTTGGGATAAGGCAGGGCGACAAAATTATCTCGGCACAGGAAATTTCTGCAAATGGAGGTAAT
>JAISVE010000011.1 GCA_031271725.1 Bacteroidales bacterium | reverse complement strand
CTAATGCTCCATTATTACAATGTCGGGAACACATTTATTGAAACTATGGCTACAATCTCATCAACGCCGATTGTAACGCTAATTAAAGCCGTTGCCGAGAACACGACTACCCCCGCAGTTATGTTCTATCTTAATAATTTTGTGAACATGAATGAAAAGACGTTATTAGGCGTTTTTGCGGAATTAAGCAGAAATATCACGCTATTTATAACAGATAGTAATGTTTCGACCGCGCTTTCAAAGGACAAGGTTATAACCCCCGACGATTTAGAGCGCGGGCATGACATATTTATCAACATTCCAGAAAGCCGTTTGCGACAATGGAAAGGCATGTTAACCTTGATTGTAAGCCAGTTTTTACGGCATTTTGAAAACCGCCCCGACAAGAACAATAGCCCGATATTATTCTTGCTTGACGAGTTCGCAAGGTTGGGGAAATTAGAGGGGATTACGGACGGTTTAGCGACCTTACGGAGTAAAAAAATAACTATTTGCCCGATAATCCAAGATTTGGCGCAACTTGACTATATTTACGGCACAACGGCGCGACAGGTGATAGTGGGAACGTGTCAATATCAAGTGATTTTTAATGTAACAGACGGCGATAGTCAGAAATATTTCAGTGAATTATTAGGGAAATACAAGGAAATAAAAATCAGCAAAACGCAGAATTTCGACATCACGAATTTAAGCACGGGCGCGAGTACCCACACGAATACAGAGGATAGACCACGCCTTGAAAGTTGGGACTTCTACACGCTTCCCGACATTGTTTTATTAACCCCGTATGGCTTTTGCAGGATTGATAAAGACCCGTATTATAAATATAAAAAAGTTTAAGAAAGAGGAAAATATTATGTTTTTTGATGATATAGGTGACCGTATTTCAAGCGGTATCGGACAAGCTATAAGTATCGGTATTGATATTGCCAGATTGAACCACAGCATAAACAAGTATAACAGAGCATTAGCCGAATTAGAGGCGATAGGAAAAAGCACGTAACGGCGATTCGGTGGCGCAGTATTCAAAAGGCTGTAGGCACTTCCAAAACGGCGAGTACTTAGAAGCCTTGAAATGGTGGACTAAATCCGCTAATCAGCACAACGAAAACGCGAAATATATATTGACTATTTTAGAAAAGATGATTGAAAGCGTTGCGGGTACGGTTGAAACAGATGATGACGTGGAATACTGGGCAATTGTCGAAAAGCACGCACGGGCGGGTAATTTAAACGCTATGTTTGAGTTAGGAGTGTACTTGTTGAATCAAGGCAACCCTACTTACGCCTTGATGTATTGGGTTGTTGCGTGTAATAACGGCGAACCCCGAGCGCGTGGCGTGATGAAACTGATGTTGACGTATTTGCGTAAGATGTTGGACGAGAATATGTGAATATGTAAAAATCCCGCTGATGTATGGCGGGATTTTTTTTGTTTGAGTTTTATAAATTGCTCTTGACTTACAATGGCTATAGTGGTATAGTTTTTTTGGTGATATACAATGAGAAATGTGGGTGTGTCAGGCTATCTTTTTACTTACATAATTCGGGAAATTAGAAGTGGTAATTATTGGGGCATATATGCCTATTGGCTATTTGTTTTTATAATTGAAATATTATTAATACGCTATAAATTAAAACTAAAAAAGCTAGATAAAGAAGGTGTATTAACTTTTGGATTTTTATGGCACGACGTTATATACGTCTTTATTGTTTCTGCCTTTTTGTTTTTCGTGTTCTTTCCTTTTATGATAGAATTAACTTTATAAAAATTTTTCTTGATTAATCGTATTTATGGAAGCAACGATTAATTTTTTCAAGAAAGTATTCCGGAATATTTTCAAGAGAAACAATTCCGTCTTGAACATCTTCCAATAAATCTGCGTAAAGCGTATAATTCTGTCCTACGTATTCATTTACATAGTTGACAAACGGATATACGGAATTTCCATTTTCAGACAGGTCTGCCCAGTTGCTTTCGTGGTGAATAGCGGTAAACCCATAATATAGTGGTTCATCATCACGTAATTGTAACATAATAAATCCTGCTTTTCCTTTTGCATTATCAAAAACCTTTTTAAATTCATCAATATCAACATTTGTGTGATATGCTTCAAGTAAAGTGTCTGCTACTGATATTCCCATACTTGTTATTGCGTTTCCAAGTAACCATTTTGACATAGTAGTCGATAAAGTTGCAAATCCTATAATTTCTAGCCTTTGAGGAATTTGCTTAGATAACTCTAAAATAATAGTTTCCCAAAATTCAAACTCGGATTCTACAGTATTTGCTTGTATTTCTATAGGAATACCTTGTGCGCCGTCTACTTTCATTTCTATTACGTCTACTGCTCCACTTAAAATATCGTTTATAACATCTGTAGTTATTTCAGCAAATGATTTTTTTATATTTTCGAACTCTAACAAATACGTTTCTGCTTGCTCCATTGACAAAAATACTTTGTGGTTATAGAAAGTATTCGTCCAAAACCCGCCATTTTCAGGGATTCTAACGTAGTTTTGACCCGGTGAAAACAAATCATTCTCTATTGAATCCCATATTCTAATTAGCGTAACAAGTGATTGTTCTCGCGTATATTTATTGAGTGGATTAAATCTATTTTGTTCGTCACCAGACATTATTCCAGTTTCTTGTATTTTCCCGACATAGTTACGCGCCCAATCTGCTATTGTGTTGTTATCCTTAAAATTAGGGAATTTAGGCGGAATATAGTAACTTAAAGATTCTATAAGTCTACTAAGCATAACAGCCGCTTCTTGACGTGTTATTTCATTGTTCGGCATAAATTTACTATCTGCATATCCCGTTACAACGCCGACAGCCGCCATTTTTATTATATCCATTTCTGCTGTATCACTGAACCATACGCCCATAGTTAGTCTAATTTCGCTTTTTATTCTCTCATACAACCTTACAGCAAGTTTGCAAAACTCGGTGCGGGTTATATTACTTTGATAATTGCCGTCAAGTGAAGCGGGAAGTATCCCTAACGACCGTGCGCGGTTTATATCAGCTTGCGCCCATGCGGACACCAATCCATTTTGAGTATTATTAAAAGTGGGATTTCCCCAAATACAAGCATGATTTCCCCGCCCGCCATGCCAATCTTGCTGGACTTCAAGTCTAATTGTTTTTGCATTAGCAGACAATTCTATTTCATTGAATTCGGCGGGAATAGTTTCGGTTATTGTTTTTGTAAAAACCGCCGTATCATCAACATATATCGTAAATTTAGACGTGCCATATTCCGTTGTAGCACACCAATTTTTTTCCGCAGTTATATAGAATGAGAAAGAATACGAATTTGCGGGAATTCTAATATCAACATATGCAGAACCGTCGTGAGAAAAAAAGCCAACGTCCGAAAACATGCCGATACCAGTATAAATAACATCATTGGCGTCAGTGAACTTTCCCGAGTATTGACTGTGACTCCATTCATCAAAATAAATGTTTCCTCTGCTATCAATAATATCAAAATCGGAAAGTCTATTGGTTTTTGCTTGAATATTTACTTTAGGCAATAATATTAACATCATTGCAATAGGAATAATTAGTGCGGTAAATCTTTTAAAACTTTTCATACGTAAATCCTCTTTAAATTTGTAAAAAATTGTTGATTAAAAGAATAAGACGGTGTAAATTAGAAAAATACTTACTGTTATTATATCGACATAAATTTTCAAAAATTTAGATATAAATTGGCAAAAAATCCCGCCCAAAACGGCGTGATTAACTTCTACTTAAAAATGAAATTCAAAGTAGAAGCAATCGCGGCAACTCGCGCACTATTCGCCGCGTTTTTAGTGTAAATCATAGTTTGGCGTTGTAGCTCCAAACTTTCAGCACTGTTTTTTTCTAACCGCCACCGGTGTAACTGTTCCTCATACAGGTTTACGCACTCCGTCCATGTTGTGGCGCGTAAATTGACAACGTATCTCGACATAGTTTCAAGCGCGAAAGAGTAGCTATAATCGGGTGGAATAAGAATACACGGGAAATTATTAAACCATTTCAATTGAACCGCCAACGTCTTTTAAGGATTGTTCGGCTATTGTTTTGTATTTGCTAATTCTCTCTTTAAAAATCACGATTAAAGGCTTTAACATTTGATTTAAAAATCCGCGCATACCGAATACTAAAAGCACTATTCCTACTAATCCGATAATAACGCTTAGAAATGAAAAAACAAGACCCGACATAAAAACACCAATAATTGTCGCACCACCACCGAAAATCGCTAATATCACATACCCGAAAGTTTTTAACAATCCCAAACCGCCGTATTTTGATATGTTAGACATGTCTTTCTGTTCCGTTTCGTCTAAACCCCATTTTTCAAGAATCCCGCTTAAACTTTTAGGATTGAACATATTAAGCATATATTCGAGTTTCCCTTGCAAACTCCCTAAATAGGTAATGCTTTCGTCGCTTTTTGTTATGTTGGTTTGCG
>JAISVE010000111.1 GCA_031271725.1 Bacteroidales bacterium | reverse complement strand
CTGCTGCTCTTTCCGTTGCAAATATTTTGCAAAACTTCAGGGAAGCATCCGTAAACAGCAACGGTATATTGCCGTTGCGGTCGGTATTGTGAATGGTTTGATTTATTATCGTGTAAAATTTATCTATGTTGTTATTGTTGATAAATGCAGAAAATTTTGCAGAAAAACTTTTTTCTTCATCTGTAGTTTTTACATATTTTTCTGAGGCATTTCTCATCAACAAACAATTTCTGAATTCATCTATCGAATTGGACAAAAAATATTTTGTGCCTTCTCTGCTGTATTTTTTCATGTCTTCGGAAAATTGCAGTATTGAAGCCACATCTGCTGCGTAACAGTAGCGCATCCAGGAAACAAATTTATCGTGATATTCCCTGTCGTCATCGTTGCTTTGCGCTTTTTTCAGTCCTTCAATAATATTTCCGTTTGATTTTTGCGCCGCTATTCCTGCTGTTGCAGGTGCTGTGTTGAAGTTCTGCACGAGTGCCTGTTCAACCTCGCTTTCCGACAATTTGAAAAAACGTACAAGTTGAGTTCTTGAACGTATTGTTGCAATAATATTGTCAGGGTCTTCTGTTATAAGTATAAAAACAGTTCCTTCTTCCGGCTCTTCAAGTGTTTTCAGTAGTGTTGCCGAAATGGTGTCGCTTATTTTTTCAGCCATCCAAATAATAACAACTCTGTAATCGGCTTCAAATCTTCTTAATGAAAGGTTTTGCAATAGTGTGTCGCAATCTGCCTTGTTAATTATGCCTTGCCTGTTTGCGCCTATATCCATTGCGTTGAGCCATGTCTGATAAGAAAATTCACCATGATATTCCTTGAATACATCACGCCATAACGGAAGATAGTCCAAACTTTGGGATTTCTCTATTGTGGCGTTGTCATTGTTGGGAAAGAAAAAATGCAGGTCAGGGTGGGCGAGGGCAGAGAACTTTACGCAACTTGGGCATTTCCCGCAACTGTCTATCGGCTTTCCTTCTGCGGATAGTATTTTATTTTTACAGTTTATGTATTGTGCGTATGCAAGTGCAACGGAAAGTTTTTGACTTCCCTCGGGACCGAAAAAGAGTTGGGCGTGCGCAATACGTCCCTCATCTGCGGCGTTTATGAGCCGTTCAATCAATTTCTTTTGTCCTATGATATTTGAGAATTGCACTTTAGTTAATGTTGGTTGTGGGGCTAAATTGGTGATTGGTTAAAGCCTGCGTGGTGTCAATAGTTGGGATAGCAGTGGCTTCAGACAGTAACCCGAAATCAAAATATAAATCAAGCATAAGATAAGCACCGAATCCGATAAGCAAAATACCTACAACCTTATTTGCTATTGAAATATTTTTTACGGTTATAAAGCGTTGAAGCTTGTGTGCTCCGTAGGCTTTTAGCATATCGCATATAAAATTTATTCCGAGTGCAATTACAAAAAATAAAATAATATATAGATATTGAACTTCATTGCCTGTGCTGTATTGCGCTGATATAATACCTACCCAAAAAATCCAAAAGAACCATGTGCCGGGGTTTGCCAAATTTGTTGTAAAGCCGCGCAGCGTATGAGCCCAACTTGTTTTGTTTTTATTGTTGTGTGTATTTGTTTTTTTAGATTGAAGGTCTGCTTTTTTTATCAACATGAAAATTCCGTAACTGATAAGCACTCCGCTGCCGGCAATGGTTACAATTACTTTTGCGGCAGGATATTCAAAGAGACGTGATATGCCGAGAAAAGCGACTGCTACTAAAAATAAATCCGAGAGAACTACTCCGAATGCGAAACGAAAGGCTGCTAAAAACCCTTTCTCCAAACTTGTTTGAAATAATGAGAAAAACGAAGGACCGACAAGAAATGCCAAACCGAATCCTACGCTAACTCCCTGTATAATTACATGCAACATTTTACTTGATTTTGCAGGGCAAATTTGTGTGGAAAGCCCATTCTTACAAATTTAATGAATTTTAACGTAAAATAGGGATTAAAAGGAAAGAACTTTGTGCGCTTGTACAACGGAATGCTATAATTATTTTTTATAACTTTGATGTTTAAATATGTCTGACATCAAACTTAAATCTGTCTTGAAAAACTTGCCGGAAATAGCGAAAGATTCTGCTACGTCTGATATTAAATCTATTTTGCGGAGTTTGCCCGAAAGTGCCGGCGTTTATCGTTATTATGATTCGTCCGAAACGCTTCTGTACGTAGGCAAGGCAAAAAACCTCAAGAAACGGGTTAATTCTTATTTTACAAAGGAGCAAGTTGGTAAAGTGCGTGTCTTGGTAAGTAAAATCCGGCGTATAGAAACTATTGTTGTAGATAATGAATACGAGGCTTTGCTGTTGGAGAACTCACTTATCAAACAGTACAAACCGCGCTACAATATAATGCTGAAAGACGATAAGACTTACCCCTGGCTTTGTCTTACTTCGGAACATTTTCCGCGCATATTTCCTACGCGGCGCAAGGTTAATAACGGTGGAACTTATTTCGGTCCTTACGCTTCCGTACGTACAATGAACACGCTGCTTGATTTATTACATGAACTCTATCCTGTACGTAATTGCCGTTTTTTATTATCTCCCGAAATTGTTGCGAGCCGCAAAGTAAAACTTTGTTTACAGTATCAGATGAAACGCTGCAAAGGTGCCTGTCAAGGCTTGCAGAGCGAGGAGGAATATCTTGCGGATATTGCGAAGGTGCGTGGACTTGTGCGTGGTCGGATAAAACCATTGCTTGCTTCTTTACAGGAAGAAATGGAAAGGTTTGCTGCACAGCGGCAGTTTGTGGCTGCACAAAATGTGAAAGAGCGAATTGAACTTTTGCAGCAATATCAAAGCAAATCTCTTGTAGCGAGCGAAACGCTTACCGACCTTGATGTTGTAACTTATATCTATAAAGACGACCTTTACTATTTCAATTTTTTGCATATAAATGACGGTAGAATTATACAGGCGCAAACAGTAGAGATAAAGCCGCATTTAGACGAAACGGCTAATGAAATTTTGTCTATGATGATAGTTGAATTTCGTTCACGCTACGAAAGCAATGCAGGTGAAGTTGTTGCTTCCGAAATACCCGATACAGCCTTGCAGGGTTTTAGTGTTACTGTGCCGAAAGCAGGGGAGAAGTTGCGTTTGCTGGAACTTTCCCGCAGAAATATCTTGTCATATATTTCGGAAAAATCAAAGCGTGCGGATTTGGTTGATCCGGATAGACACGGCAAGCGCATTGTTGCCGAAGTTGCCCGTGCGCTTGGAATGTCTGTGCTTCCAACGCATATTGAATGTTTCGACAATTCAAATTTTCAGGGCGATTATGCTGTTGCAGCAATGACTGTGAGTAAAAACGGAAAACTTTCAAAAAAAGATTACAGGCATTTTAATATAAAAACTGTTGAAGGTGCGGACGATTTTGCGAGTATGGAGGAAGTGCTTTATCGTCGCTATAGCCGTCTTTTAGCAGAAGATTCGGAGTTACCGCAATTGATTATTGTTGATGGCGGGAAGGGACAACTTTCGGCTGCGCACAAAAGTATTTCTGCTTTGGATTTGCAGGATAAAATTTTTTTGATAGGTATTGCCGAACGGCTTGAGGAAATTTTTAAGGTCGGTGATCCTTATCCCTTAATGCTTGACAAGCGCAGTGAAGCATTAAAACATATTCAGCAGTTGCGTGACGAAGCGCATCGTTTTGGAATTACACATTACCGTAAGAAGCATTTGAAAGGATTAGTTCGTACTTCGCTTACTGATATAAAAGGTATTGGTGCTGAAACCGCTGCTTTACTTTTGAAACATTTCGGTTCTGTAAAACGTGTGCGTGAAGCAAGTTTCGAGGACTTGGAGGCAGTTGTAGGAAAGAGCAAGGCGAAAATTATTCGAGATGGTTTTTCAGGTAATTGAGTTTTTGTTGCAGTGTTGAAAAAAAGATGCTTGTTTTTTTTGAGCAAATTTCTTACCTTTGCAACCCTTTTGCGACTTTGCAGCATGTTTTTGTTGCATGGCAAAAGGGGTACGGTCGCGTAGCTC
>JAISVE010000105.1 GCA_031271725.1 Bacteroidales bacterium | reverse complement strand
GGTGAAAAACTGTCGCAAAAACATATTTACGAAATCGGCTACCTGCCCGAAGAACGCGGCTTGTACAAAAAAATGAAAGTCGGCGAACAATCGGTTTATCTCGCCCAACTCAAAGGACTGTCAAAAACCGATGCAACAAAACGTCTTAAATTCTGGTTTGAAAAATTTGATATAATGCCTTGGTGGAACAAGAAAGTAGAAGAGTTGAGCAAAGGCATGCAACAAAAAATACAGTTTGTTACAACAATCTTGCATGAGCCCAAACTGCTGATTTTTGATGAGCCTTTCAGCGGCTTTGACCCAATCAACACACAACTTCTGAAAGACGAAATTCTACATTTGAAAGAGAAAGGCAGCACCGTAATATTTTCAACCCACAACATGTCTTCCGTAGAAGAAGTTTGTGACGATATTGCGCTTATAAACCTTTCTAAAAAAGTACTTGACGGCAGTGTAGAAAGCATACGCAGAGAGTTCAGCAAACATCTTTATGAAGTTGTTTTGCAAAGTGAAGAAAATCCCACAGAAGCAATAAAGTCAAAAGTAGATGTTTTGGAAAGTGAAATGTTGGAACGCAAAAACACTTATCGTTTCCGCATTCAGCAGCCGCATCTCAACACAAACGAATTGCTGTCTATGCTTATGCAGCAAGGCGTGGTAGTAGAATTTAAAGAGATACTTCCGAGTATGAATGACATATTCATTAAAACAGTAAAAAATTCCTAAATTATTAACACTGTTTATTTTTAATTTAGGAGTTAATGAACTTCGTTTCTTCAAATCTCAGTGTTGGCTTCGCTCGACTGTTCGGTTACGTACTTTAGTACGCTCCCTCACATCCTCGCTTGCCGCCTTGACCTTTGAAGTTTTAGAAATTTTTACAACTCACATAAATTAAACATATATGAGAAATAACACATTAGTAGTTCTAAAACGCGAATACCTCACCCGCGTAAAAAAGAAGTCGTTTATAATAATGACAATTCTGATGCCGCTCCTGATGGTGGCATTGATGTTTGCCCCTGCGCTTATAATGAACGTTGGCAAAGAAGCGAAAAAATTTGCCGTTATAGATCAAACAGGGCTCTACGGCGAAGCGTTTATCAATGATACAAAAAACGGATATGCGTTTTTTCAAGACACTGCCGCAGCAAGCGATTCAATGCGTTTGGGACATTACACTGCAATGCTTGTGATAACGCCGCGCGTAGACACATCAAATGTGCAAAATGTTCAACTGTTCTATGCCGAAAGTGAGCCGAGTATGGAAACAATGGGCGATATAAAATCGTCTATCAAAACCCAATTACAGTCTGTTCTCATGCACAAAATAGACGGTGTGAACAAACAGGTGTTTGAAACAATAAACAATGCAAGCGTAGAAATCGCTTCGCAGGATATTAAAACAGGCGTTCAGTCCTACGTTGAAGTCAAAACAGTTTTCGGTTATGCAAGCGGTTTCCTTATCTACTTTTTTATATTTATGTTCGGCTCTCAAATAATGTCGGGCGTTTTGGAAGAAAAGCAAAACAGAATTATAGAAGTTATTGTTTCGTCTGTAAAACCAATGCAACTTATGCTTGGAAAAGTGCTCGGACTTGCACTCGTAGGTTTTACGCAAATTTTAATCTGGATTGTTTTCGGCTTTATACTTGTAACTGTGGGCGGAATTATTGCCGGCACCGGCGTTAATATGCAAGACCTCGCTGCAAGCGGTATGCCGGCAGGAATATCAGGAATGCCATCTGAATTATCAGAGATGGGTAATATGATGTCAAAAGTGCAAGATATGATTGCGTCAATAAATCTCGGCTATCTTGCTATAATGTTCCTGTTTTATTTCCTTGGTGGATATTTCCTGTATGCCTCGCTATTTGCAGCCGTTGGTGCAGCCGTAGAGACTCAGGAAGAAACATCGCAATTTATGTTGCCTATCACCATTCCGCTAATCCTCGCAATAATAGTAGGGTCAAATATTATTATGGAACCAAATGGACCAATCGCCTTTTGGTTCTCTATAATTCCGTTTACATCACCAATAGCAATGTTAATACGTTTGCCATTCGGTGTTCCTGCATGGGAAGTTGCGCTCTCGCTTGCTTTGTTGATAGCCGGCTTTATATTTACAACATGGCTCGCTTCCCGCATTTACAGAGTGGGAATATTGATGTACGGGAAGAAGATTACGTATAAGGAACTCTGGAAGTGGATTAGGTATTAAATAGCATTTTAAGGCATCATCTACTTCGTTGCACTATGTTTGAGGTTCGGTCACGTACTATTAGTACGCTCCCTCGTCTCTGCACTTGTGCGCCTCGTATCTAATACCTTAAAAAAGATTTTAACCCAGTTGGTCTTACTCTTTACTTTATTGTTGTAGTAAAATTGTACATAAAAATGGTTTTGTGAATTTAGAAATTCTATGTATATTTGTATTCAGTTTCATTCTTAATGATTAACAGCACGCCGCATAAATATAATTATACCGCTTGCCACTATGCAAGCGACGAAATCTGGCTGTTAAGCAAAAATAACTTATCCTAAATCCTACCATTATCCGGACTTTCATTTTTGCGGTAATGGCTTGTTTTTAATTACATCTATATTATTAATAAATATAAAAACCATGAAAAAGACTATTGTACTACTATTATGCTTGCTGCCTATTATGCTTTCGAATTCGCAAGCACAGCCGGAAACAGATGCGCCCGCTTCACAATATAACATAAAATATGTGTTAAAAAAAGACGGTAAAATTGTTGAAACAAAAGCATGGGACATGTCTACGGGTGAACTAAAATATCCAAAAGAAATTCCTTTTATTGAATATTCATTAGAGAGCACTTCTTGTGAATGGATAGATTTGAGACATTATAAGGACACTGTTATTGTCATTAACAGTGATGAGGAATTGGAAAATTACCTTGTTTGTACAGATGGTAGTTATCAGGAAATAGATTTTTCAAAATATACTTTATTATTGACTAATGGAATTGCAA
>JAISVE010000074.1 GCA_031271725.1 Bacteroidales bacterium | reverse complement strand
CACAAAAACAATGGACAAAGACAAAATCTTAAAACGAACTTCATGGATAAGCGTATGGGGCAATTTTATCCTGTCCGCCTCAAAAATTGCAGTAGGATTAATCGCAGGCAGTTTATCCGTATTAAGTGATGGTATCGATTCTGCCACAGACGTAGTAACATCAATAGTAATCCTGATAACTGCCGGCTTTGTAAGCAAACCGCCAAATAAAAAATACATCTACGGACGCGAAAAAGCAGAAAACATCGCCACAACAATATTGTCACTCGTTATATTCTTTACGGGCGCGCAAATCCTTATAACCTCCATAGACAAACTTATCCATCCCGACACACTCGAAGTTCCGTCATTTTGGACTATAATTATAATACTTTTTTCAATAGCAGGTAAACTATCATTATCACTATACCAATTCAGGCAAGGTAAACGCATAAAATCGTCAATGCTGCAAGCTAACGCAATAAATATGCGCAATGATGTTATTTTGTCCGCAGGCGTTCTTGTTGGACTTGCCTTCACACATTTCTTCAAACTTCCGATAATCGACCCTATTGTGGCAATACTTGTAAGCATTATGATTATCTATTCGTCAATAGGCATTTTCCGCTCGGCAAATCTTGTACTGATGGATGGAATGGACAATACTAATATCTATAAGGATATTATTAATGCGGTAGAAAGTGTTGCCGGTGCGGAGAATCCGCATGGCATTAGGGTACGCAAAGTCGGAGCACTGTATTCTATGGTGCTTGATATAGAGGTTGAAGGAGGTCTTCTGCTTGTCGATGCACACAATATAGCTCAAAAAGTTGAAGACAGTATTAGAAAAAATATAGAAAACGTCTATGATATAGTAGTTCACGTAGAGCCTAAAGGCAATATCGGTTGCGATGAAAAATTCGGTATCAGCAAAGAGAATATTGTGTAGGTTTGAGCAGAATACCGCTTACACCGCCAGCAAAAATCTCTCCGCTTCTATAGCAGCCATACAGCCGGTACCTGCAGAAGTTATTGCTTGCCTGTAGTGCAAATCCTGCACATCACCGGCTGCAAAAACACCCGGTACAGATGTTTGCGTACTGCCGGCAACAGTCTTTATATAACCGCCCTCGTGCATATCCAAATGCCCTTTGAAAACTTCGGTATTCGGGGTATGTCCTATCGCAACAAAGAAGCCCGTAACATCTATTTTTTTCTCCTCTCCTGTTTGAACATTTTTAAGCATTACTCCTGTAACGCCTGATTCATCGCCCAACACTTCCTGCGTTACGTTATGCCATAAAATTTCAATTTTGGGATTATTAAGAGCCCGCTGCTGCATTGCCTTTGACGCACGGAAAACATCACGGCGAACAATCATATAAACCTTGTTGCAAATATTGCTCAAATACGCAGCCTCCTCGATTGCAGTATCACCACCACCCACAACAGCAACATCCTGCCCGCGATAGAAAAATCCGTCACAGGTAGCGCAAGCAGAAACTCCTTGACCTTTAAACTTGTCTTCGCTCGGCAAACCAAGCCAGTTCGCAGACGCACCGGTTGCAATTACAACCGTGTCCGCCTCAACTTCCACATTATCATCTATCGTCAATCTAAAAGGACGATTTGAAAAATCGACCTTCGTAACAAGCCCCTGTCTGAAATCAGTTTTAAAGCGAAGTGCCTGCTTCTTCATTATATCCATAAGTTCAGGTCCCGTAACACCTTCGGGAAAGCCCGGATAGTTCTCAATTTCCGTAGTGATTGTAAGTTGACCGCCCGGCTGCAAACCTTCGTAAACAACAGGATTAAGATCTGCACGTGCAGCATAAATCGCAGCCGTGCAACCCGCAGGACCGGAGCCGATAATAAGACATTTTATACGTTCCATAATATTTAGTTTTAGTTATAACAAGTAAATTTACGATTAAGTCGGACAAAATACAAATTTGTTTGTACTTTCCAGCATTAAAATTATTCCAAACATATATGCCTAATTAACTGCATTCGCAACATAGTTCATAGTATTAATGAAAGATAGTATTATATTACTAATACATAAAATGCTTTTGGCATGACCTGACGGCAATTATGGAAATTTTTAATATAATTCGTAACTTAGTAGTTTGTATTTAACATATTATGGAAGAAAAATCTATCAATCCTACTGAACAGGAAATTGCTGCTACACAGAGCGAGCAAAAGAGCGAGCAAAGCCCGATGCCGGAGCAATCTGAACAATCAGAGCAATCTGCCGAAACAATTGAACAAATTGAACAGAGCGAACAAAACGAAAACCGCATTGACGAAACAGAACTGTCAACATTATCCCGCGAAGACATTGTTGAAAAGCTACGCAGTTTTATAACAGAAGGAAATCTTAAATCGCAAACTCCGGTAATCTCTCAACTCAAACTTCGCTATCGCGAACTCACAGCAGAGCTACGTCAAGAAGCATATAACAGCTACAACGAAATTGAAGGAGAAAAAGGTGAATTTATCTTTGAAGACAGCACCGAAACCACCTTCCGTGAAGTTAACGAACAAATCAAAACTATTCTAAAAAAAGAAAGAGAAGATTTGGAAAAACTTATGGAAGAAAACCTAGTTAAGAAAAAGGCACTGTTAGACGAACTTCGTAGCCTTGTGGATAGTGACCTTCCATTAAAAACAATGTACGATTCTTTCAAAGAATTATCCGAAAAATGGAAAAGCATACATCCGGTAAGCCGTCTTGTAAATAACGACCTTTGGAGCAGCTATCAATTCCTTACAGACAGATTTTTCGACAAGGTTAAAATGAATGTAGAACTGCGTAATCTCGACTACAAAAAAAATCTCGAAGAAAAAATAAAACTCTGCGAAGATGCAGAGGCATTGTTGCTTGAAGAAAATATAAACAAGGCATCAAGTGCACTGCACCGTTTGCACGAGCGTTGGAAAGAAACAGGCTCTGTTGCGCCGGAGAAACGTGATGAAATATGGGAACGTTTCAAAGCCGTAAGCGATGCTATCGCCCAAAAACGCAAACAGGCAGAAGAAGAATTTGCAGAACAAAGGCAGCAGAACTTGCTCGCAAAGCAGGCACTCTGCGAAAAGATGGAAGCACTTGCCGACAATTATTCTTCCGTAAAAGAATGGAACGAAAAAACAAGTGAAGCCGATGAATTGATGAAGATTTGGAAAAGCATCGGCCGTGCTCCCGAAAAACTTAATGATGAGGTATGGGAACGTTTTCGTTCTGCAATGAATAATTTTTATGAAAACAAGAAAAATTATTTTCAGTCTTTAACGGAAGAAAGAAAACGCAACTACGAACAAAAATTTGATATTGTAATAAAAGCGGAACTTATCGCTCAAAAGCGTGAAGACTGGCGCAAGGCAACTGTCGAACTTAAAGAATTGCAACGCCAATGGAAGGAAATTGGTCCTGTGCCGGATAAGCAATCGCAAAAAATATGGGAACGTTTCCGTGCTGCCTGTGATGAATTTTTCAATCAGAAAAAAATTATATACGAGCAACAACACGCAAACGAAAACGATAATCTCAACGCAAAAAAAGCACTTATAGAAGAAGTAAAAACACTTAACCCAAAAGAAGATAAAGACGCTTTTATTGCGGCGATAAAGGATATTCAGCGGCGTTGGACGGAAATCGGTTTTGTACCTGCCGATGAAAAAGAAAATGTCTATAAAGAATTTCGTAGCGAAATAGATGCAAAATTCGCACAACTTGGCAGTGACAGACCAAAGCGTTGGATAGACACAATTGAAAACGCCGAAACTCTTTCTTCAAGAGATATGCAAATATTGCTAAACAAGATACAGACTTTGCGGGCTGATGTTCTTACTTGGGAAAACAATATGGGCTTTTTGTCACGCTCCAAGAATGCCGATGTTTTGAAAAAAGAGTTTGAAGTAAAAATTCAAAAAGCAAAAGAGGAACTCGCATTGATGGAAGCGAAACTAAAAATGCTGCGAGCCGCTAACCCAAACATGAACACAAGCCGTAGTAATAGCGTTGGCATTAGTATTAGTGTTGGCGTTGGCGGCAACAAAAACAGCGGTAATAAAAACAGTGGCAACAAGAATAGCATTATTAGCAAACCTAAACTCAAATCCGACAACAGCGAATAAAAGATGCGTATTGACATAATTTCCCTCTTCCCTGAAATGTTCAGCGGTTTTCTCGAACATTCTATCGTAAAACGCGCGGGTGAAAAGGGAAAAGCAAGCATACACATACATCAGTTGCGCGATTACAGCACAGACAAACATCGCAGTGTAGATGACGAGCCTTACGGCGGCGGTGCAGGAATGGTTATGGCCATAGACCCCATTGACAACTGCCTGTCATCACTACAAAAAGATTTCAAAGCAGACGAAGTAATTTTTCTAACGCCGGACGCACCTGTTCTCACACAAAAAACAGCGAACGAATTATCTCTATGCAAACACATAATTGTTTTATGCGGACACTATAAAGGGGTTGACGAAAGAGTACGGGAGCATTTTATTACACGCGAAATATCTATCGGCGATTACGTCCTTTCGGGTGGCGAACTTGCCGCAGCAGTGTTTACTGATGCTGTTGTGCGGCTGCTGCCGGGTGTTCTGCACGATGAAACATCGGCGTTAAGCGATTCCTTTCAGAATGATGGCTTATTATCCCCTCCCGTTTATACACGCCCGGCCGAATACAAGGGCTGGAAAGTGCCAAACATTCTATTAAGCGGTAATGATAAGTTGATTAACGAATGGCGGCAAGAGCAGGCTTTGGAACGTACTCAGAAAAAACGCCCTGATTTACTCAAAAATTAATTATCATCTAGCAAAAACTTTCGAAACTTCTAAAACTTCAAAGTTCAAGGCACGCAAACGCAGTAGCGAAGGGAGTGTACTAAAGTACATGACCGAGCTGCAAGTGCAGCGTAACGCAGAAATTTGAAGAATTTAGGAGTTTCTAATACCAATAAAAGACGTTGATGAACACCCCAAAATCCCTTCGATTGGAACTCTGAAAACTTATGCCGACAGGTCCTATGGGAGTGTTGTAAGAAACACCGATATTTCCTCCATACACAAGATTGCGTGCCAAAAACATATCCCCAAAACTATTCTCCGATTCCCCTATCCCACCACGCAAAGACACGTATAGATTTTTTATAATTTTTCCCTGCAAGCCAAGAGTAAAGTTCCACAAAAACTTTCCATCATCAGATGTTAGCGGCAAGCCCGGAAATGTTGACATCATATCCCATCCCGAAAGAGGTGACTGCCCGCCTTGATAAAACCTGTATGCTAATGGGATATAATCTTTATCTTGAAAAAAGACAGTAGCAACGGTAAAACCCCAATACATCGACAAATAATTTTTTAGAAAAGAAAACACTCCTTCACCATGTGCAAACGCAGTTAAGAACTCACCGGCAAGTATATTTTCATTCTTGTTAATACTATTTATATACTTTATATTAGCATTCATTTTCCATCCTTTTGTCGGATAAAAACGTTTATTATAACTGTTGTGCTCAAATGACAGGCAGGGATATGTATACCACTTATCCCTGTAATTACTGTCCCTTGTTTCATGATTAAGTGTGCGGGTGTAGTCTAAATGTACTCCAAGCCCCAAAATACTGTTGCGCCAGTTAGAACTTGCACGCAGGCGAATACTGTGGCGTTGCAACTTGAATTGTATCCGTTGGTTATCATGATATAACTCCGAATTTAATCCGGCATATTGATAACGCAACCCCAAACTCGGTTTCCAAAGCGAATAGCCATCACGCTTTTTACGCCCTACATAATCCGGCATAAAGAGATATTCGGCAGATATATTTGATTGACCACATATCTCGGCATCAATTAAAATACGCGAATTTTTTAATCCCAAATTACGAAGCACTATTCCGGCAAGAAATACCACATCGCGTTCGCTGTCATAGCGGAAGCCTATTTTTACCGCATTGTTCGGATTTTCCCGCACGCTAACATTAACTATTGTCTTTTCATAGTCTTCGGGGTCTATAAAAAAATCATAAGACACTTCGCTAAAAACCAAAGTTCCATAAAGCCGTTCTATTCCTTCTGAAATTTCCCAAAGAGAGTTATAGGCATTTTCCTTTATTTGCAAGGCATGATTGGCAAATGAAGTAGTATATTTATTCAAACCCTTAAATTCGATATGCGACACAAACACCTTTGCTTCCTTATCATTACTGCTTACTTTTCGATGAACACGGCTATTATCTTCTGCTTTATGCTCCGCAAAAATCGCAGCTATTTTCTTTAATTCCGGCTCAACATCATTAGCCGTCTTATACCCTACTTCAAGCAACAAATCTACATTATTAAAACTTGTACTTCCAAATTTATTTGTATTAGGTTCTATAAGCAAATCACACATCTTTTTATGCCTCTCGGTTTTTTCTCTTGACGCAATAAAAACAGTTGCTTCGATAATGTTTGCCAAATTATAAGATTCAGCTTCCCTGCCATAATCAAAGCCCACATTTATACCGATAACAATGTCCGCCCCCATTTCTTTTACAACATCTACGGGAAAATTATTTACAATCCCACCATCAACCATCAATAAAGTATCATTATATATAACAGGATTAAACACACCCGGAACAGCCATGCTTGAACGCATTGCCTGAGCGAGATTTCCGTTTGAAAAAACATATTCCTTGCCTGTTGTCATTTCCGTAGCAACGCAACGAAAAGGTATGTGAAAATCATCAAAACTCTTGTACTTGTAAGCATCTGCCGTTAGCAGGTAAAACAGAGTCCCGATATGCTGACCTCTTATAAAACTAACGGGAACTATTGATTTAATTTTTTTGCCGAAAGGGAGGGTGAACATATAATTGTCGTCCGTCTGCTTCTCTATTAAGTTAGTGTAACTCCTGTCTTGTTTGTCAGACAATACTTCATTCCAATCGGCTGTACGAAAAATAGTGTCCAATTGCGCGGCAGTGTAGCCGTAAGCATAAAGACCACCAACAATGCTGCCTATAGAGGTGCCTACTATGTAGTCAACAGGTATGCCGAGTTCTTCAATCTTGCTTAATATTCCTATATGCGCAATGCCTTTTGCCCCGCCACCGCTTAATACAACGCCTACTTTTGGACGTGTTTTGTTATTGCGGGTTTCATTGGCGGCTTGTTCCGCTACGTCATTGTGCGCTTGCTCTGTTACGTCATCGTGCGCTTGCTCTGCCGAGTAACTCGTGCCTGTGCCATTGAGGATTTGCTCTGACGTGTCATTGCGAAATGTTGCCGCATCATTACTGACTTGACAGGCAACTTTATTCACAAGAAAAACAAACGATAAGAAAACCGGAAATATAGACAGATATGTTTTCACAATTTATAAAGTTACGATTAAGCAAAGAAAAACGCAACTTCTCACAACCAAAATCCCAAAACTTTTGTAACTTCGTATAACTAACAACAAAAATTATGTTCTACAAATTACCTAACATCACAAACGAGCCGATAAAGGCTTACGCGCCAAACTCGGCGGAAAGAAAACTTTTGAAAGACGAAATTGCACGTCTGCGCAACAGCGTTGTTGAACTGCCGATGATTATAGACGGCAAAGAAGTTACAACAGGAAATCTATTTGACATACGTCCGCCGCACGACCACAAACACTTGTTGGGTCGCTATCATCAGGGCGGCAAAGAACACGTTAAAGCAGCCATTGAAGCGGCATTAAAAGCAAAACCACAGTGGGAAGCATTAAGCCCCGAAAGCCGCGCAGCCATATTCCTTAAAGCCGCCGACCTGCTCGCTTACAAATACCGCTATACAATGAATGCGATTACCATGCTCGGACAAAGCAAGAACGCATTTCAGGCGGAAATTGATGCTGTTGCAGAACTCGCCGACTTTTGGCGGTACAATGCAAAAAACATGTACGAGATTTATGCAATGCAACCTAATTCCTCGCCCACTATTTGGAACCGTACAACTTGGCGTCCGTTAGAGGGCTTTATCTTTGCATTAACGCCTTTTAACTTTACTTCTATTGCGGGTAACTTACCAAGCGCACCTGCTATTATGGGTAACGTTGCCGTGTGGAAGCCCTCAAAAACCGCAGTATATTCTGCATGGTTGATAATGAAAATTCTGCAAGAAGCAGGGTTGCCCGATGGTGTAATAAACCTTGTTTATTGCAGTGGTCCCGATGCTGCCGCCGAAATATTTCCACACCATGAATTTGCAGGCTTGCACTTTACGGGAAGCACCGAAGTATTTAACGGAATGTGGCGTTCCATTGGTGAAAACCTGCCCAACTACCGCTCATACCCACGCATTGTAGGCGAAACAGGCGGCAAGGATTATGTGTTTGCTCACCCTTCTGCTTGTCCGAAACAGGTTGCTACTGCTTTGGTGCGCGGTGCATTCGAATATCAGGGACAAAAATGTTCAGCCGCTTCCCGTGCCTATGTTCCCGCTTCGCTATGGGATAAGGTAATGGAGTATATGCGTGATGATTTGTCAAAGATAAAAACAGGCGGTATAGAAGACTTTTCAAACTTTGTTAATGCTGTAATTGATGAAAGTTCTTACGACAAACTTGCTGCTGCTATTGCAGATGCGCAGGCTGCAAAAGATGCAGAGATTGTTTTGGGTGGAAAATGCGACAAGTCTGTTGGCTACTTTATAGAGCCGACTGTTATCCGTGCAAACAAGCCTGACTATATCACAATGCGTGAAGAACTTTTCGGACCTGTGCTAACGGTATATGTATATAAAGACAGCGAGGTTGATGCAACTCTCGACTTATTGGACAAAGGCTCTGCCTACGCTCTCACAGGTGCAATATTCTGCGCTTGCCGCTACGAAATAGAACGAATCACTAAGCGTCTAATGCACACTGCCGGCAACTTCTACATAAACGACAAACCGACCGGTGCACAAGTTGATCAACAACCTTTCGGCGGTGGACGCGCTTCAGGTACAAATGACAAAGCAGGAACTATGTTTAACCTGTTGCGTTGGGCTTCGCCGCAAGCAATAAAGGAAAACTTTGTACCCGCCACCGACTATATGTATCCGAACTTCTTGGAAGCATAAGACGTAAGTAGTTGCAGAATGCAAGCGCGCTAATTATAATCAGGAGCATCTATAATCAGGAGCGTCAAAGTTAATTTCTTCTATTAGATAGCAAAATACTGTCCATAATTTTGGATACTATTCAGGTACTGTCCAAAATTTTGTGTAAATGAAAATTTGCAGTTGTTAATTTTCATATTATAAGAGATTTGTTTTACAAATAAAAATAATGTTGTTTTCTCAGGCTTCGCTCAAACTACACCAACCTATCTACGAGGCACATCCTCTCTTACACCAAACCGCTTATTAGGTGTTCGGCGTTTGTTAGTATAGAAACCCGAATAGCCAAAGTGGTATTTTGTTTTTATATCCAATTTCAATATCGTCAGCAACAATAAAACTGTTTGGAATATTTTTGATTTGGTCAAAAGATTTTCTCTTTCCACCAACTTCAAAAGTATATTTGTCTATCATAAAATCGCCCTGCGGTGCAAGAATAACATCGGCAACAGCACTTAACTGATTTACAAAAAACGTCTCCCTTGCACTGCCAATGTTAGCGTTGTCGCCATATAAGTACGACAAATTTGTATTATTGAGCAAAACCTTATCGGGCTTTGTAAGGTCGCCAATTGTTTTATTTTTGTATGAAACCAAATTCAATAGTTTTGCATTAGCCAACAATGATAAATATCTGACGGTATTGTTTCTGTTGCTGTCTATTGCTTTGCTCAAATCGGTAATTTTTGGCATGTAAGGCACTAATGTTGCAAGAATTGCCAATAACCGTTTTAACTTGTGCCGCGATTCAAACTCGATATTTTCAATGGCTGGAATATCAACATCAATAACATTATTTACCGCTTCCTGCAATTTTATGTCGTACTTTCTCAATCCTTCTTTGTAAAACA
>JAISVE010000057.1 GCA_031271725.1 Bacteroidales bacterium | reverse complement strand
AGAAATGTATTGAAACATTCCTGCTCCCGGAAAGTCAAAGACTTTGTCTAAATAATCAAATAAATAATACAACATTATTGCAGTGTGTTTGTAATTTCCTCTTTGTCGTCAAAGTGATGCTTTACTCCGTTTATTTCCTGATATGTTTCGTGCCCCTTTCCTGCAACAAGTATAATGTCGCCTTTGTTTGCAAGAGAGCCGGCTGTTTTAATTGCTTCTTTTCTGTCTGTTATTGCAAGGGTTTTCTGTCGCTCTTGTGCAGTCAATCCTTGCAGCATATCGTTGATAATATCTGTGGGATTTTCGTTTCGTGGATTATCGCTTGTTAAAATAAGTTTGTCGGAAAGTTTGTAAGCGGTGCTTGCCATAATAGGGCGTTTGCCTTTATCGCGGTTGCCGCCCGCGCCGACAACACAAATAATTTGTTGCGAAGGCTGTCTTATTTCGTGTAGTGTGTTAAGTACATTTTCGAGTGCGTCCGGCGTGTGTGCGTAATCAACAATTGCGTTAATGCCGTTAAGAGTTATTGCCTCGAAACGTCCGGCAGCGGGAGTAAGCATACTAATTGCTCTTAATGTTTGCTGCTTTTCTTCGCCAAGTAAAATTGCAACTGCATAAATAGCTGTTAAATTATAAGCGTTAAAACTGCCCACAAAGAGGGTTGCAACTTCGGTTCCGTCAAGTTCGAGCAAAAGTCCTTCAAAGGTATCTTCAATAATTTTTCCTTTGAAATCAGCAATACCTTTAACAGAATATCTATACTTTTTCGCATGCGTTCCCTCAAGCATTATCTCACCGTTCCTGTCGTCTTTGTTCGTTAATGCAAATGTTTCTTTAGGAAGCTTGTCAAAGAATGTTTTTTTCGCTTTCAGATATTCTGCAAATGTTTTGTGATAATCCAAGTGGTCGCGCGTAAGGTTGGTAAAAATCCCTCCGGTAAATGTTAAGCCCGATATGCGTTTTTGCACAATAGCATGTGAACTCACTTCCATAAAACAGTGCGTGCAGCCCTCCTGTACCATGCGTGCAAGCAGGAAATTTATTTCTATTGCGTCCGGAGTTGTATGTGTTGAAGGAATAACTTCGTCTTCTATTTTATTTTCTATTGTGGAAATAAGCCCCGTTTTATATCCAAAAATACGAAACAGATTATAGAGTGAAGTTGCAATAGTAGTTTTTCCGTTTGTTCCGGTAACCCCTACAAGTTTAATTTTTTGTGAAGGGTTGTCGTAGAAGGATGATGCAATTTTACCGATTGCATCGTTAACGTCGTGGACTCTTAGGAAAGTTACGGGAAGTCCTAAATTCTTCAAATCTCTGCGTTGCACTTCGCTTGAAACTCGGTCACGTACTTCAGTACGCTCCCTCGTTTCTGCGCTCGTACGCCTTGACCTTTGAATTTTTAGAACTTCCCCCGTTTTTTCTGACAGGGCATTTGGAAAAGTTTCGCAAACAATGACTGTTGCGCCGTTTTCTATAGCCTTGTCGATAAAAAGATGCCCGTCTGCCTGTTCGCCCTTTACTGCAAAAAACAAACTGTTTTTGCTTGCTTTGCGGGAGTCGAGCACAAGCGAAGACACAGTGATCTCTAAATTCCTCAAATCGCAACTTTGCACTTCAAGGACATCAACATCTTTTATTATATCAAATAAATTCTTCACTCTGTATTCTTAGTTTAATGTAAGGTTTACAATCTGCCCATTAGCATATTCACTTCCTTGTTCGAGCGATTGTTTCACCACTTTTCCATATCCCTTAACTATTACTTTTAGTCCCTGCTTTTCGAGCAAATACACGGCATCACGTGCGCTCAATCCTATAACATTCGGCATCTGTCCCGGTATTGTATAAATCTGCCTAATGCTCTTCATCTTTACAGTGTCTGTTCCCGCTGAGGCCACCATACTGCCATTATCCGCAACGTGCTCTTTAAGGAAAGTTGCATAAACTTTATCTGCAATGGTCTTGAATACCGGAGCAGCAACCTCGCCGCCGTATTGACGGTTTTTCTGCGGATTGCTTATCATAACTATACAGGAATACTTCGGACTTTCTGCCGGAAAATATCCGACAAAACTTGCCCTGTACTGCATGCGTTGTTCACCACGCGATTGATAATTGATTTGAGCGGTGCCTGTTTTTCCTGCAATCTTATAAATTGACTTTGATAAACTTTTTGCCGTTCCTTCTTGAACAACACCTTCAAGCATATCTCTAATTTGGTCAAGCGTTTTTTTGCTGCATATTTCTTTATTGAGTACTATAGGTTCAAAGCCCCGTACAACTTCTCCGCCATGTCTTATTTCGCTTACAAATTGCGGCAAAAGAAGCATGCCGTTATTTGCAACAGCGTTATAGAGTGATAAAATTTGAAGCGGGGTTACTCTTACTTCATATCCTATGGACATCCAGGGGATAGAGATTGCCTTAGACCATGTCTTGCTGCCTACTGTGTTTGTTGATGGAGTGCCTTCTCCGGGAATTTCTATGCCTTGCTTTTTGGTAAGCCCGAACTTTGCCATATAGTCAATAAAAAATTTGGGATTGGATGAAAATGTTTTTTCCGCAAGTTCCGATATACCGACATTGGAAGATTTTTCAAATGCCTCTTTTAACGTTATTCTGCCGTAACCCTCTTTGTGTGAGTCAAACATCTGCCTGTCGCCGTATTGCTTGTCACCCGTAGAAACTATTGTTGAAGAATTATATTTTCCCCCTTCAAGAATAGCCATTACAGAGGCAAGTTTGTAGATTGAGCCCGGCTCGACACTTTCGCCTATTGCATAATTATAATCTTCTCTAAACGTACCGTCTTCACTCTTTGTATAGTTTGCAATGGAAATAATTTTTCCCGTTGAAACTTCCATAAGGACTACTGTGCCATGTTGAGCCTCGTTTTCGAGCATACATTCTTTTAGCGCACTTTGAGCTATGTCTTGGATACGTGCATCAATAGTAGAAATAATATCATCACCGTTTTTCGGCTCCGTAGTGTTGAAATTATAAACGGGGCGTTCTACACCTCTCGCTATGCGCTCCATCACTCTTTCACCGCTTGTGCCGGTTAAATATTCATTGTATGCGAGTTCAAGCCCTACGCCTTTTTTTGATTCCATATTGTAATAACCGACAGTGCGGTAAGCGAGCCCTGAGTTTTGACGCTTTTGCTTTTTTTCAACACTAAAAGTTGCACTTTTTTTCAAGAGAGGAAAGCGCTCTATTCTCGTTACCTGTTCGTGCCGTAAATTTCTTTTTAGAAGTAAATATCTATTGTCCGCGTTGCGTGCCTGCATTATTTTTCTGTAGAATTGTTTTCGATTGCCACCGAACATTTTTACCAAACTGTCACAAAGCGGATTTATATATTTTAGAAACGTATCCTTGCTTGTTGTTTTATTGCTTAAATCCAAGCGAACATCAAAATACGGGTAAGACGAAGCGAGAAGTACATTGTCGGACGAGTAGATATTTCCACGCAGCGCATTTATCTTTTCTATTCTGATATGTTGTTTTGTCGAACGCTTTCTAAGTTCAGGTCCTTCAACATACATTAAAAGCGCAATTTTTACGATAATGGCAATTCCAAAAATAAGCGAAAAGGCATATATGGAATATACCTTTGCCTTACTGAATTTATTTTTGTCTTGTGTCGCCATTTTATTATTCCGCCGGTGCGGGAACAGTTATCTTTGTGGGTGGAACTGTTGATTCTTCAATGCCTGTTTCTTTCAAAATTTGTGCTACCGATGATGCCCTGCTTATTGATGTAAGTTCGTTTGTGGTGGACAAATGTATGTATCTCAATTCTTCAATCTCTCTATTATATTTATTGATTTTTCTCACTGTTTTTTCCGTGTAATGGTTGTTCCATATTAAAAATAAACTCATAAAAAATATAACAGCCAAGAGCAGACGGTTTTTTTGAAAAACATCCTTGATAACAAATGAGCCGTCAAGCAAATTGTTGAAATTAATTTTTCGTTTTTTTGTTTTCTGTGCGCTTTTTGGACTCATATCTTTTCGGCAATTCTCATTTTCGCGCTTCTTGCGCGCGGGTTTCGTTCTATTTCTTCCCCGTTTGGCACAATTGCTTTTGCTGTTATTTGTTTAAGCGGTGCTATAATATTTCCATAAAAATCCTTTTCCTGCTCTCCTTCAAAATTTCCCGCCTTAAACCATCTTTTTACCATCCTGTCTTCAAGTGAATGATAGGAAAGCACTACTATTCTGCCTCCTTTTTCAAGTATTTTTGTCGTTTCTTGAAGTAACTGCTCCAAACTTTTAAGTTCGCCGTTTACTTCTATACGCAATGCCTGAAAAAGCATTGCGAAAAATTTATTTTCTTTTCCTTTCGGAGCAAGGCTTTGCAGAGTTTGCATTAGTGTTTGCGTAGTGTCGATTTTTTTGCAGACCCGCGCCTTTACTATTAGGGAGGCAATTCTGCGTGCATTGTTTAATTCTCCGTAGAGGTAAAAAATATCCGACAGTTTTTCCTCGTCATAACTGTTTACAAT
>JAISVE010000056.1 GCA_031271725.1 Bacteroidales bacterium | reverse complement strand
CAAAGAGAATCTAACGATAGCGTAATAATCCTGCACCTTACGGTAAATGAATTTTTTAGCAGAATAGATTCTCTAACCATAAGTGCAGATTCTTTACCATATACTTATGGAGATACAGTGTTTGATATAGGTACGTCAAGCGGTTTACATGTTTTTATTTTTAATTATACGGCAATTAGCGGTTGCGATAGTTTTGTACATCTACACCTTAAAGTGCTGCTTGCATACGATACCATATACGACACAATATGCGAGAACAGTCTGCCATATACCGACAACGGTTTTAATGTTAATATGGCGGGCGAATATCGAAGAGCATCTACCTCTAACGACAGTCTGATAACCCTGTACCTTACCGTAAATCCTTCTTACAGGGAAACAAAAGATACGACTATAAACGAATGGGATTTGCCCTATGCTTATCACGACACAGTATTTAACATGGGGACAAGCAGCGGCACATATATTTTTTATGACAGCACAATAAACGGTTGCGATAGCATAATTATTCTCAATCTGACAATAGTACCGCTTGCGTTGGAGTTGGAAGTCCTGCCTGTGGCAGACCTCTGCGGGGGCGAAGATGATTTAACAATAGAATATCAGGTAACGGAAGGTGCAGCAAGGCACATATCCGTATTATTTGATGATAGTGCGCACGCACAAGGCGTTGTCGATATAGACAGCCAAAGTACAAGCGGCAGCAGCATAACAGTTCCATTGCCTTCAAGCATACGTCCCGACAGCTATTCGGCAAGAATAATTTTTCACAACTATTCATTAAGTAAGGAATTTTCTTTGGAGTTCAATATCCTCTATTCAAGTTCCGTAATGCAGCAAAAATGGAATAATGTAATAGCCCTGAAAAACGCTACATTTAACGGTGGTTATGATTTTGTTGATTACGAATGGTATCTCAATGATGAAGAAATAATTTCCCAAATAAATCGCGGCTCATATATCTATACAGGGGAAAGAGAAAGTTTGCAATTCGGACAGGAATACAAGGCATTGCTAACGCGGCGAAATGAAAGTTACAGCATATTTACCTGTCCCTTTATTCCGAAAGAACAGGTTGATATAAACGAATATCCGATAGTGGTAACCGAAGGCGAAAATGTGATAGTTTTTCCGGTAAAAAGTAATGCCTCCGTATCTGTATGGACATTGAAAGGTTTGCCGGCGGGGAAAGTAACGCAGGGTGATAATTCGGATAGAATAAAAATTCCGTTGGAGCCGGGATTTTATTTTATAGAAATCATGGAACAGGATAACAGGCGGTTTGTAGAAAAAGTAATTATTTATTAAGCAGGAAGCAGGAAAATGAAAAAGGTATTCATCATAATTATCGGGCTTCTAACGGTTGTAAATATTGCTTATGCTAAAAAGAGAGGGACACAATCTTTTAACTTATGGCTTGGCGCGGGTTATTCCAATATTATGCACTTTGGAATTGATAATGTTAAACCGATTGGAGGTGCCGGCGGCATTATGGGGCTTGGATATGGATATGAAAAAGGATATTTTTTGTTGCAGACGGGTGTGGAACTTGATTACAAAGGCTCCATGTCAAAGGTAAATGATTTTAGTATTCAGGTGGGAGAAATTATAGATGAAAATACCGGATTGCCGATACCGATAGGCACAACAATAACTTCAGAGATGAAGCCTGTTGCTGTCGGCGGTTTTTATGATACCGAAGGCGAGCAATTTGCAATGTTGTATCAGTTCAGCAAATACAGGGATTATTACCATATAGGTTATTTGAATATACCTTTGCTTTTCGGCGGAAAATTCGGCAATTTTTATTTCTTGCTCGGTGGTAAATTCGGTATAAATATTTTTGCGCAAGCAAAAACATCTGCTCTTCATTCCACAATTGCCTGTTATCCGCAATTTATAGATATTTTTGACGATATGCCGGATCATTTTATTGTAAAAGATTATCCTTCGAGCGACAATACAAGTTTTAGCCGTAAACTCAATTACAATATCTCTGCTTTGCTCGAAGTTGGTTATAATTTTAACAATACCCGCATAGCGTTTTTTGTCGATTACGGTTTATTGAACATTAACAAAAGTTATATTTCAATAGAAAATACCAGTGGTAATTTTGTGTATATACCTGCGGCAAACTCGGCGGAAACAACAGGAAGCGTTGGCAGTAGGGCGAGCGGTATGGAGGGTGCTGTAGATCCAAATATAATACGGCACAATAGTATTTTAAGTTCAAATAAAGCATCCTCAAGCAAGGTTAATTCTTTTATGGCAGGCATAAAAATAACATTTTTGTTTAAGAAGAACAGAGATAATTATCTGTTTGATTGCCCTGCTTACGGTGTGCCTTGGAAAAAGAAAGTGGAACGCAATACTTTTAATCGGGAAAGACACAGATACTAATGAAATCTCAACCAAACAAGCAAATTAATGAAACGGTTTTGCGTGGCGACAAACTTTTTGCCGAATTATTAGATACGATAGATTTAACAAAACTAAATAAATCCGAAATAAAAAAATATCAAGCGAGTAAACTAACTTACGAAGATGTTCGACCTTTCATGAGCGGACATTATGAGGAGGGGAGACTTGACGGTTTGGAACAGGGTATGCAGAGAGGTTTACAGCAAGGTTTGCAGAAAGGGTTGCATCAAGGTATGCAACAAGAGAAGCAGCAAACTGCTTTCAATGCTCTTAAAGAGGGACTGCCTTTGCAAACGGTATCTAAAATCACCAATCTGCCAATTTCCGAACTGGAGGCGATGAAAAACCGATTGTAACATCAGGTGACGGTTTTTTGTCGTGAAAAAGTAGAAACCAGCGAAGCAAAAATGCCTACTGCCACAGAAACCGCAAACACTAATCCAACATCGTTGCTTTGCAACAGTACAGGATATGCCTCTACAATATATTTGCCTTCGCCGCCACTGCCGCCTAATTTAAGCCAGCCGAAATATTGCTGACATAGCACTACTGCTATTCCTAACGCAAGCCCTGCAATAGTGCCGGCAATGGTTATGAAAATTCCATTCAACAAAAATATATTTTGAATTTCGTTCTTTTTTAATCCGACAGTTAAAAGTATTTTTTTGTCTTTGCGTTTTTCCGAAATCAGCAGCATTAGTGAGGCGATTAGCGTAAAGCAGGCAATCAACATAACAAAAATAAAAATCAATATTATTATCATTTTTTCAGCCTTCATGCTGCTGTATAGTAATGCTTGTTGCTGCAATCTGTTTTTTACAGTGAAGTTGTTGCCGACTATTTTCTGAATTTGGGCGGTAATGTCGGCGATATTAGCAGCATCGCCTCCCTTGCTTATCTCGCCTGCTTCGTCAAGGAATATTTCAATCGCCGAAATCATTCCTTCTCTCTCTATCGCCTGCTGTACAAAAGCAAGCGGAGCAACAACATAGCGATTGTCATAGTCGGGAATAGTAGTAAGAAAGTCAGTTGCAACAACGTCAAAGGAATTGTAGTTGTCAAGTGCGCCGCCGTCCGAAAGTTCGGAAACAGGCATTGTGAAAAGCGATACGGGCGTCATGGAAGAAATGCCGAGATTGGCAGCTATACCTTCACCAACGGTAATTGGAGTATAATGTGTAGAAGGCTGTTTGTTTGCAGAGCCTTTTAATACAACGACTCTCGTGGTGTTGTCAAATCTGATAATGGCTTGTGTTTCTATAACAGGATTTACATCTGCAATATTCGCTATTTCTGATAGTATTTCGTCTCCATCAAAGTACTTGCCGTATTTTTTTTCGATTTTGAGGTCGGGGTCGAAGCGGGAAAAACGTTCGGAAACAAAACTGTTCATGCCGTTCATCACCGAAAGAATTATAATCATGGCAGCACTGCATACCGCAACACTTAACAAGGCAACAACGCTTGTAAGGTTTGTCATTCTTGTTTTTTTCGATAAGAAATATCGTTTTGCTATAAGAAAAGAAATTTTCATTACTGTTGCAACAATTCTTCAATGCGCTGTGCGCGGTCAAGGGTTTCGTCTGCAAAAAATTGCAGTTGCGGAACAATGCGCAGTTGATTTTTTATTTTTCTGCCGAGCTTTAAGCGAATTTCGCTTGTATGCTCTTTAACCTGTTTTATAACGGAATCTTTATCCTTAACGGGAAACATGCTCAGATTAACCCTTGCAAGCGAAAGGTCGCTTGTAACATTGACGTATGTTACGGTGAACATAATGCCCGGAAAATAAGGCTGCATATCAACTCGAAATATCTCTGCAAGTTCCTTTTGCAGCAAACGATTTACTTTCTCCTGTCGTTTTGTATCCATAATAATTTTGTTTGAACAAATATAATGTTTTATTGGCACAGTTTTGTGTTGGTGTAAAAATAATCGTAAATTTACTCGTTTTACCAAACACAATATTATTAAAAAAACAGTAATATTTGTTATTATGTTTGCCGGCTTGTACTTGTTCACATTTCCCGGAAATTTCGTACCTTCGCGATAATGAATATTCTTACCGATAGTTTATATTTCTCTGCAAGTTGTATTGAGGTATGTTTTGCCAATGGGCAAGGCTCTGAAAGCCGCGTGGTTGTAGAGAGAGAGAGAGAGAGAGAGAGAGAGAGAGTTTGGCTGTAATGGTTTAGAAAATTTTTCAAAATATAATTTAGCCGTATGGGGTATTTCCCTATACGGCTTTTTTATTGCTGTTTGCAATATATGTCTGCGTGTACTTTTGCTGTTCCTGCCTCCGGGTCTCGGCGAAGCACAATTGTTTCCTTTGTGCTTGCAGGTACGGATTTATGACTTGCTGTTCCTGCCTTTGAATGTCGGCGAAACGCAAATGTTTCCTTTGCTCCTGCTCAAGTTCCGCTATGCTGTAAAAGAATTGTCTGCTAAAATTCGGAACTCGCTGCGCTCAAACATCCGAATTTTTACGCAGCCAAT
>JAISVE010000045.1 GCA_031271725.1 Bacteroidales bacterium | reverse complement strand
GAGGTAGAAAAAGCCGAATTTCAAAAAATGCTTTCGCAAGAAGAAGACGCGCTAAACGCAACCGTAACAATCAACTCCGGAGCAGGTGGCACAGAAAGCATGGATTGGGCAAATATGCTGCTTAGAATGTACACCCGCTGGGCAGAACGGCACGGTTACAAAGTTACAACCATCGACTATCAGGAGGGTGACGAAGCCGGCATAAAAAGCGCGACAATCGAAATCGAAGGCAATTACGCCTTCGGCTATCTCAAAAGCGAAAGCGGCGTACACCGCCTTGTTCGCATAAGCCCCTTTGACAGTAATGCCCGCCGCCATACATCATTCACCTCAGTTTACGCCTATCCTGTGGTTGACGACAATATACAAATCGACATCAATCCTGCGGACATCACTTGGGACACTTACCGCAGTAGCGGTCCCGGCGGGCAAAACGTAAACAAGGTAGAAACCGCAGTACGCCTAAGGCATGCCCCCAGCGGCATAATAATAGAATGCCAGGTAACACGCTCGCAGTTGCAAAACCGTGAAAAGGCAATGCAAATGCTAAAATCGCAACTCTACGAAATTGAGATGCGGAAAAAGCGTGAAAAAATTGCAGAAATCGAAGGCAGCAAAAAGAAAATAGAGTGGGGGAGCCAAATTCGCTCTTATGTGATGCAACCCTACCGAATGGTAAAAGACTTGCGCACAAACTATGAAACCTCAGACGTGCAAGGCGTAATGGATGGGGATTTGGATGGGTTTATGAAAGCCTACCTTATGGCCCAATAAAACCTAAAAGAAAATTTTGGTAAACTTTTCTTTTTGTTGAATAATATACACGCCATGTTCAGGCAAAGGCAATAAGGGCAATTTAACAGAAATAACGTTGTTGCCTACAGCCGTACCGCTATACAATAAAATGCCGGAAACAGAATATATTTGCCATCTTTCACCGGCAATTAAGCCTTTAACATATAGCATACCATCTGAACTCCATGCTTGTAAACCTCCTTTCCCGGCCAAAAATAAATCCTCAACGGCGGACGGCAGACTATCTGTTATTATTGCAACACTTTTGTTTGCAATGCCGTTTTTGTAATAATTATTTTCTACGGAACGGGCAAAAACATAATATCTCGTACCCAACTCAAGCCCATCAAAAACAGTATCACTTTGCCAATCTCCTATAACAGAATAAGTATTGATTGAAAGCCCAATATTATATTCAACAACTTGTTCCGTAGCAGGAGTCATGATTTCGGAAGCAAACACCGTAATTTTATTATGTGTTTTATTCGCAAGTACAGGTGTGGTAACAGGACTTCCGGACGCCTTAACAAGATTAACTTGCAGGTTAAAACTCTGCGGAGAAGTAATACTGTCACCACTAACAGTAACGGTTGCAAAATAAGTGCCTAATTCAGACCTGCTTGCAACCGAAATACTAAAAGTGCTAAGCCCGAAAGCAGGAATACTTTCTAAAATAGTATCAGAGAGAATAAAAGCAGCGGCATCCTTGCCGCTTAAAGCAATTTTAAGCGCACCCGTTTCAAGCGTACCAATGCTATTTACAACAACATCGCATTTTGCGGCAGTACTACCAAAACTAACATTATTAAAGAAAAAAGTATCTGTTCTGTCTAAATCTATTCCACGGGTAGGTAAATCTGCGCCACCCCTAAATCTAAATGAAACCGTTCTGTTATCGGCATTGTGTACGATGTCGGTAATGGGTTTATTTTCTATCGCAATTCCGGAACTGCCTTCCCAGCTGAACATTCTTGGACTTGTGCTTTCTGTAAAAGAAGTTTTGTTTTTAGAGCCGGGAAAAACGGCAGAAGCACTATTTATTAAACCGTATGATGATGGCGATGCCGTAGGTATTGCAGTAGAACGTCCTGCTGCAACAACATAGCATTGCTGCGGGTGTGTAGTGTTATCTACATTCCCGCTGAGTGCACCAGGGTGCACATGATAAACAAGCAAGCCGGAGCCGGGAACAAAACTGTCAAAATTCTTTTTTTGGCGGTTTTCAAAAAGATACATTTCTCCGTTATTGTTAACCTTTACAAAATATGCCATTGCACTGTCAACGGAATTAGGCATATCCGTAACAGTTCTGGGGGCATAAAGTTGAACAGGATTAACCCAGCCGAAAAGTATTTTTTGAAGCATATTTATGTGAGGAGGCGTTTTACTCTCGTTATTGTATGTGCCACCTGACATACAGTCCCATATACCGGTGCCATCATATTCACCGCCACTATAATTGTAGTCCACGTCATAATAATCGGGTGAACCAAAACTGTGAGTAACTTCATGGCAAAATGCCCCGATACCAGCCATCATAGAACCTCTACCGCCTTCTAATTCTTCGGAACAGGAATATGTGCTAATCCTAACTCCATCAAGAGTTAAAGCAGGATAGAGGATCCATTTATGGGGCCAAATTGAAGAATATTGAGAAGCATGTCCGGCAAAAATAATATGATAAAAAGGCAAATTATCGTTAATAGCAAATTGAGAAAAATCAACTAAAGAATCGGCAAGTTGAACAACTTCTTTTGCCCAGTCCTGCCAACGGTCTTCACTTGCATAATAAGACGCATTGCGGGAGCTGGTAACAGGACCAACAAGAGTAAAAGCAACTTCTAATTTTCCATAAGAATTTTCATAGAAAAAATCTCTCACACTACCCGTTGCTCCATTTGCAGAATAACCAATCTGATTTGCCCATAATTCAAATTCTTCTTTACTGTAAATAAATTTAGTGTCCCGAAATTCAGCAAGAATAACAACAACTGTTTTGTTGCCGACAACAGGGGTAACAACAGGAGCAGTCGCTTTACTTGCGCCGGGAGCCTTATCAATATTGCTCTTGCCATCGGCGTTTTCAATAACAGTCCAGACTTTTTTAGCAATTTCAACTTGCTCTTTACTGTAAGTAAGCCCTTTATCCAAAGCAGCAATTGCTGCTTTATCTGCAATAGAATAGGCAGAAAGATCTTGTCCCCTGTACAAAATATTTGAAGGTTGCAAGTTGCCCTTGGCGTCTTTAATTGCAAAAACGAGATCTAAGTTAGAATTTTTAATAAGGGTATAACCGTCAAGCGATTTAACCGTGTGCAGTTTTTCGTCACCAAAAAACTGCACAGTAACAATAGTGCCATCCCCTTGAGTAATTTCAACAGGATAAGGAGGCATTGGACGCGCAAAAACTTCTCCGAAAACAGACAAAGCGATTGCAAAAAGTATAATTTTTTTAAACATAATCCACCCAAGTAGGGGAAATTCCGGCAAAATTGTGATTAAGTGAAGAACGGGGATAAAATGTGTTTTATTCTGCTGCTGAAGCAATTTCGTCATCAACAAGAAAACGCCCACAATATTCGCAGAAGTTAATCTTTCTGTGCATGCGTATTTCAATACATTGCTGTGGCGGAAGAATAGTGAAACAGCCTCCGCAGGCATTACGCTCAACGCGGGCAACGGCGATACCGTTGTTTGCGTTTTTGCGGATACGGTCATAAGTATAGAGCCATTTGTCACTCATTTTCTTGCGCAATTTTTCAGACTGGGCGAGGAGCTCTTTTTCTTCCTCTTCAGTTTCTCCGACAATTATCGAAAGCTCTGATTTTTTTGCACTTAGATCTTTCTTGCGTTCTTTGTAAAGATTGTCAATATCGGCAACAGCCGCTTCTTTCTTTTCAAGAGTATAACCCGCCTCGCGAATACGTTTTTCATGCAATTGGATTTCCAATCCGAAAAACTCAATTTCCTTGGTTAAAGCATCGTATTCGCGATTATTTTTAACGGAATCGAGCTGCTTTTTGTATTTGTTGATTTGGGAAGTCTTGGTTGTAATTTCTTCCTTGCGCGAACTAACATCATTTTTAATGCTGTCAACCTCTGCCTTAGCCTTCTCAAGACGAGTTTCGAGGCGGGCAATATCATTTTCAAGGTCTTTGACTTCGAGTGGAAGTTCACCGCGCATTTTGCGTACATCATCTATCTTGGAGTCCACAACCTGTAAGGCATACAATGCCTCCATTCTTTCTTCAATATCCAAGTTTTTTTCCTCTTTAGACAGAGGTTTAACAGGCTTTACAGCGGTTTTGCTTGCAATTGTTTTTTTTGATTTAGTAGCCATAACGTGTATTAAAAATAGTAAACAGTTGGGGTTTCCCTTTCAGAAACAAGGGCGGCAAAGATAGGAAAATTTTTTGTAAAA
>JAISVE010000040.1 GCA_031271725.1 Bacteroidales bacterium | reverse complement strand
TTTTACAAAAAATTTTCCTATCTTTGCCGCCCTTGTTTCTGAAAGGGAAACCCCAACTGTTTACTATTTTTAATACACGTTATGGCTACTAAATCAAAAAAAACAATTGCAAGCAAAACTGCTGTAAAGCCTGTTAAGCCTCTGTCTAAAGAGGAAAAAAACTTAGATATTGAAGAAAAAATGAAGGCTTTATATGCCTTACAGGTTGTAGATTCCAAGATAGACGATGTACGCAAAATGCGTGGCGAACTTCCTCTTGAAGTTAAAGACCTTGAGGCTGATATTGCCCGCTTGGAGGGTCGTCTTGAAAAAGCAAAAACAGAAGTTAGCAACATAAAAGCCGATGTTAGTTCGCGCAAGGAAGAAATTACTACCAAAACGACTCAAATCAACAAATACAAAAAGCAGCTTGACACCGTTAAAAATAACCGCGAATACGATGCTTTAACCAAAGAAATTGAGTTTTTCGGATTGGAAATTCAGTTGCACGAAAAGCGCATTCGTGAAGCCGGTCATGCTCTTGAAAAGAAAGAAGCGGCGGTTGTTGATGTTGATAATCTTTACAAAGAACGCAAGAAAGATCTTGCTGCAAAAAAATCAGAGCTTTCGACAATTGTCGGAGAAACGGAAGAGGAGGAAAAGTCTTTGCTCGCACAATCAGAAAAGTTGCGCAAGAAAATGAGCGACAAATGGCTCTTTACTTATGACCGTATCCGCAAGAACGCAAACAACGGTATTGCCGTTGCCCGTATTGAGCGTAACGCCTGCGGAGGCTGTTTCACTATTCTTCCGCCACAGCAGTGTATCGAAATCCGCATGCACAGAAAGATTAACTTCTGCGAATATTGCGGCCGTTTTCTCGTTGATGACGAAATTTCCGGGCAATAATAAAGCCTGCACATTCACTTAAAATTACAATTTTACAAGAATTTTCCCCTATGGGTGGATTATGTTTAAAAAAATTATACTTTTTGCAATCGCTTTGTCTATTTTCGGAGAAGTTTTTGCACGTCCTATGCCCCCTTACCCCGTTGAAGTTACTCAAGGGGATGGCACTGTTGTTACCGTACAATTTTTCGGTGATGAAAAATTACACTGGGTTGAATCGCTTGACGGTTATACCCTTATTAAAAATTCTAAGCTGGATCTCGTTTTTGCCGTTAAAGACGCCAAAGGCAACTTGCAACCTTCAAGTATTTTGTATAGAGGACAAGATCTTGCTGCGTACTCTGCTGCTGATAAGGCAGCGATAGCTCTTTTGGATAAAGGGCTTACTTACAGCAAAAAACAAGTTGAAACCGCTAAAAAGGTTTGGACTGTTATTGAAAACGCCTCTGGCGAAGGCAGCACTGATAAGGCTTCCGGCGCAAGTAAGGCAACTGCACCTGTTGTTACCCCTGTGGTTGGTAACAAAACTGCCCTTGTTATTCTTGCTGAATTTCAGGATATTGAGTTTACTTACAGCAAAGAAGAATTTGAATTATGGGCAAATCAGATTGGTTATTCTGCAAATGGTGCAACAGGTAGTGTGAGAGATTTCTTCTATGAAAATTCTTATGGAAAATTAGAAGTTGCTTTTACTTTTGTTGGTCCTGTTACCTGTTCCCACAATGCGTCTTATTATGCAAATGAAAACCGCTGGCAGGACTGGGCAAAAGAAGTTGCTCAACTTGCCGATTCTTTGGTTGATTATTCTCAGTTTGCTATTAACGGTGCTTTGCCTTTTTATCATATTATTTATGCCGGGTATGCTTCTATGTATTCTTCAATTTGGCCCCATAAATGGGGCATTTGGCCCATTCTTACTCTTGATGAAGTTAGGATTAGCACATACTCCTGTTCCCAAGAATTAGATGGCAATAGTGGTTCTACAATGGCGGGCATCGGGGCATTTTGCCATGAAGTTACTCACAGTTTTGGTTCACCCGATTATTATGATACAGACTACCGTGGTAGTGGCGGCGATTATGATGGCACCGGTATATGGGACTGTATGGCGAGTGGCACATATAATAACGAAAGTAAAACACCGCCTCACATAAACATGTTCCAAAAAATACTTTTCGGCTGGGTTAATCCTATTCAACTTTATGCCCCCAGAACTGTTACGGATATGCCTAATTCTGTTGACAGTGCTATGGCATATTTTGTAAAGGTTAACACTAACGGAGAAATGTATCTTTTAGAAAACAGACAAAAAAAGGGTTTTGACGCTTATGTTCCTGCTTCGGGTTTGCTTGTTTACCATGTGCACCAAGATGCACTCAGCGGGAATGTTGATAATACTTCACACCCGCAAGGATGTTATGTTGTTGCGGCGGGGCGTTTGACTGCAATACCTACAGCATCGCCATCATCATACGATTTAATAAATAGTGCTTCTGCCGTTTTTCCCGGCTCTAAAAACAAAACATCTTTTACCGGAAGCACAAGCCCAAGAATGTTCAGCTGGGAAGGCAGTTCCGGAATTGCGATAGAAAATAAACCCATTACCGACATCGTACACAATGCCGACAATGGAACGATTTCATTTAGATTTAGGGGGGGCGCAGATTTACCTACCCGTGAAATAGATTTAGACAGAACAGATACTTTTTTCTTTAAGAATGTTGGTTTTGGTAGTACTGCCGCAAAATGCGATGTTGTTGTAAATAGCATTGGTACGCTTGAAACGGGTGCGCTTAAAATTGCTTTAAGCGGCAAGGATGCCACTGCTTTTATTCTCTCTGATACTGTTTTAGAGAGTATTCCTGCTTTCGGACTTAGCACTTTTAGTGTTTCGGTGGCAAACAGGTCTGAATTAGGCACTTATTTTGCAAGCATTACTGTTAGTGGTGACAGTATTGCTTCCCCGCAGAGTTTTAACCTGCAAGTTAATATTGTTAAGGCATCCGGAGTTTCGGTTACCCCGCCTGCTTTTAAAAGCAAAACAGAAACCCAAATTACTGTATTTGCGTCCAAGGTTAGAGACACTACTACAATGCAAGTTATAGAGTATAATATAGGGCTTTTGACTAGTGTTAATTCTGTTATAAGGGAATGGCAAAGTGATACTGTTTTTGATGGGCTTGAGCCGGGTACAAAATACTATGTTTTTGCTCGTTCGGCAGAAAATGATCACTACAGAGCCGGAACGGCCGGCAGAAGCTCCCCTATAATAACAAACGGTGAACAGTCTGCTATTGAGGACTTATTAACTGCTGAGCGCGGGGGCTTGCTGGTGTGGATTTCAAATGGCAAGTTCTTTGTTAAAGGCTTAACTGCCGGTGAAAAATGGCAAATATATTCTGTTTCCGGCGTTTTATTGTATAGCGGTACGGCTGTGGGCAACAACGTTGTTTCTGTTAAATTGTCTTTATTGCCTTTGCCTGAACATGGCGTGTATATTATTCAACAAAAAGAAAGGTTTGCCAAGATTTTCTTTTAGGTTTTAAGAAACGCAAACGTAGAAACGATGGGAGCGTACTAAAGTACGTGACCGAGTTTCAAGTGCCGCGTGACGCAGTAGATGATACGTTAAAATAATTTTTACTGAGCCATCAGGTAAGCTTTCATAAACCCATCCAAATCCCCATCCATTACGCCTTGCACGTCTGAGGTTTCATAATTTGTGCGCAAGTCTTTTACCATTCTGTAGGGTTGCATTACATAAGAGCGAATTTGGCTCCCCCACTCTATTTTCTTTTTGCTGCCTTCGATTTCTGCAATTTTTTCGCGTTTTTTCCGCATCTCAATTTCGTAGAGTTGCGACTTTAGCATTTGCATTGCCTTTTCACGGTTTTGCAGTTGCGAGCGTGTTACCTGGCATTCTATTATTATGCCGCTGGGGGCGTGCCTTAGGCGTACTGCGGTTTCTACCTTATTTACGTTTTGCCCGCCGGGACCGCTGCTGCGGTAAGTGTCCCAAGTGATGTCCGCGGGGTTAATGTCGATTTGGATGTTGTCGTCAACTACCGGATAGGCGTAAACTGAAGTGAATGATGTGTGGCGGCGGGCGTTACTGTCAAAGGGGCTTATGCGAACAAGGCGGTGTACGCCGCTTTCGCTTTTGAGATAGCCGAAGGCGTAATTGCCTTCGATTTCGATTGTCGCACTTTTTATGCCGGCTTCATCGCCCTCTTGATAGTCGATGGTTGTTACCTTATAGCCGTGCCGTTCTGCCCAGCGGGTGTACATTCTAAGCAGCATATTTGCCCAGTCCATGCTTTCTGTGCCGCCTGCTCCGGAATTGATTGTTACGGTTGCGTTTAGCGCGTCTTCTTCTTGCGAAAGCATTTTTTGAAATTCGGCTTTTTCTACCTCCTGCGTGAGTTTGTTCACGGCTTGTTCTATGTCACTTTCGCTCGCTTCAAGCTCAACGAGGGTTTCGGTATCGTCAAGTGCCTGTTTTGCACTATCGTAAAGGGCTACAATTGATTTTTCGCGTGTGATTGTTTTTAGAGTTGCCTCTGCTTCCTTGGGGTTGTCCCAGAAGTCCGGCTGTTGTGATTGCTGTTCTTTTTGGGTTATTTCGGCTTTGCGTTTGTCAACGTCAAAGAAACCTCCTCAAGCCCTCTGTTCTTTCTGCGAGTGCTTTTATATTTTCCGTGTAATCCATAGTCTGTTGTATTTTTAATGTTTTTTGTGTTTTTTAGCAACGAATGTATTCGCAATGAGATTTATTTTCTACGATTTATAATCCATAAATTAAAAAACGGGTCTTCGAGTTCGTAATTTTCATTTTTTACCACATAGCCCTGCTTCATCAAACGGTTCAAGCCACTATATGTAGTGCTTGTGGGCTGTTGCAGAGTTGATATTTTTTTCTGTGCGCAAAGTGTAATTAAAATCTTTTTTTCATTACTGTTCATAGTGTTCCAAAGCCGCTCATAGTCTATGTTATGGGCACTAACAATACGTTCTGTAACTTCGCCAAGTATTTCTTTTGTATATTTGTTTTTTTCTAAATAATCCCAAGTATAATACGCCAATTGTTGTGTATAGTATGGGTGACTGTCTGTAAATTCAAGAATTTCCGTAGAAAGTTTATTGTTTTGATTTGTGATTTTTTTTAAGCGCGTTTGCAGGTATTCGTAAAAATCGTTGTAGGGAATTTTTTTCAAAGTCATCAAGTGTCCAAAGTGATAGAATGGCGATTTTTTTCTTTCAAAAATCTCTATCATCATTGATTCCATGCTGCCGAGAAAAACATAGTTTACGTTTTGGTGATGCTGAATTACTGCACGAAGTTGTTTTGACAAATGGCTGCTTAAGCTCATTATTTCTTGAAACTCGTCAAAAACAACTATTGGTCTTTTACCTTTTTTGCCTATGTTTTCTATAAGGTCTAATACGTCCTCTAATCGAGAAAAATCCTTACTGTCATTCTGTGTTGTGCTTGTTGGAAACGACACTTCTACGTCATTGGTTAGAGGATTTATTGCTATGGTTGGCGTTATTCTGAGATTTGTTAAAAAGTGTTTAACTTTTTCCCATTTGTCTATCTTTAATACTTTTTTTAGAAGTTGGGTTGCAATGTCAGAAACATCCGTAACAAGTTGAAGATCTAAATAAATATATGGTCTATTCAGAGTGCTTGCCGCTTTATTTACTAAACTTGTTTTGCCAAAACGGCGAGGGCTTATCAGTATTAAATGATTTCTGCTATTCATTACAGACCTTACATCTCTTGTTTCGGATGTCCTGTCTGTAAAGAAGTCGTTTTCTACGGTTGAGCCAAACTTGAAAGGATTTTGGGAATGTTTTTCCATACACAAAGATAAGAAAAATTATTGCATTTTTTATGGAGTGGTTATTCCATAAAAATTGGAACGAAATTTTTCGTAATAAAAATTCCATGTTTTTTGGAAAATTTATTGCGGGGTTTTTCGTTGCGAAAAAACTCGTTGCGAAAATTTTCGACTTTTATTCGATTTTCTATGCAAAATTTACTATTTTTGATTGCATGAAATCATACAGAAAAGAATTGTGGTTTAATTCGCCCGTGCGGCGGTCGTTTATCAACATAACTCCTGAAGTCAACGCCTGTTTGAAAGAGAGCGGCATAAAAGAAGGGCTTGTTTTGGTTAATGCAATGCACATTACTGCAAGTGTTTTTATCAACGATGACGAGAGTGGTTTGCACAATGATATGGAAGCGTGGCTTGAGCGTCTTGCGCCGGAAAAGCCGCACAGTCAGTACCGGCACAACACTTACGAGGACAATGCAGACGCTCATCTTAAGCGTTCTGTTATGGGGCGGGAAGTTGTTGTTGCAATAACAAACGGCAAATTGGATTTCGGACCCTGGGAACAAATTTTCTACGGCGAATTTGACGGCAAACGCAAAAAACGGGTATTAGTCAAGATTATCGGCGAGTGATTTAGGAGTCGAAAATCGCATGTTCCTTGCTATGCAAATTCGTTTATTAGTACTATTTGTTTCCAAATAAATAGCCTCCTTTATTTTTTATTTGTCAGTTTGCAACAATAAATTAGTATATTTGTTTAATGCATTATTCTAAAACAAGACAATTAAAATTACCTGCTAATAATGAAAAAAAATATAAGTAAAAAAGAAAAGGTCATTGAAGAAATCTTCAAAAAATGTAAACAAAAAAATGACTTTACTTTTCATAACGACTTGGTTAAAAATGTATCAAAAAAGGTTGGTTTTGGAAATCCTTTCGACGCAACAAAGTTAGACAACAAGGCAAAATTGCCTGATATTTTGTTGAAAAATAATTACGCTATTATACATTTGGGAAATGGTTATCATAAGTTCATTAAAGGTATTGATAAGGTCTTTCATGACTTTGAACCAATAAAAAAAGAGAACGAGATTGATTGGGAATATAAAAAATCTTTATTAAATCAATACAACACAAGTGAAAGCAACATTCTGTCTGTTGCTAACAATCAGCGAATTTTACATCATTTTTTATTTGGAAAAGACACTGAGTTTAATGACGATGATATTTTAAAACGCCCTAAAACATACTTTCCACATAGAACAAAAACTTCTTTTGATTACTCTTTTGGCAAAGAAACAAAAATGGAACTCAAAAATATTCAAATTGAAATTGATTTAACAATTGAATTTCAAGGAGAAATCGGTGTTTTTGAAGGTAAAAACGGCACGCCTGACAGTTTTAGTGTCTATCAAATTTATCATCCGTTTTTGTATTACTACAAAGCCAATAAAAAAACTGAACTAAAAGGAAAAATTAAGAAAATTTACTGTGTTTATGTTGTGCGTGAAAAAGGCAAAGATAATGATACATTAAAATTATGGGCATATTCTTTCAAAAATCCATTAGACATTACAACTATACAGTTTATTAAATGTGCTGCATATAAACTTATTAAAACAAATTAATATGTTAAAAAATTTCAGAAATAAGGTTTTTAATGAAGATATTTTATTGGTATTAAAACGTCTGCCTGACAATTCATTGGATATGGTTTATGGTGATCCGGATTACAATGTCGGTATTAACTATGCAGGAAAAAAATATACCCAAAAATGGAACGACTATATTGAATGGTATGTTGAGCTAACTAAAGAATGTATGCGTGTTTTAAAGCCAACAGGAAATTTGTTTATGATGAATTATCCAAAACAAAATTCATATTTAAGAGTTAAGTTTTTGGACGAAAATGCTTGTGATGTTCATGATTATGTGTGGATTTATAATACGAATGTAGGACATTCGCCAAAAAAACTTACAACGGCACATAGAAGTATTTTGCATGCAACAAAAAGTAAAGACAATACTTTTTATAAGGATAATATTGCTGTTCCTTATCAAAATCCAACAGACAAACGCATAATGCAGCGTATTGCAAGCGGACATTCAGGACGTATGCCATATAGTTGGTTCTATTACGATTTAGTGAAAAATGTGAGCAAAGATAAGACCTTTCATTCGTGCCAGATACCTCTGCCATTAGTTGAAATGCTTATTAAATCTTGTACGCAGGAAAATGATGATTGTCTTATACTTTTTGGTGGTAGCGGTAGTGAATTGGTTTTGTGTAAAAGCCTGAATCGCAACTATATCAGCTGTGAAATTCATCCTGAATATTATCAAATGATTTTAGACAGATTGAGCTGTGGAAATAATTATATAAAAGATGAATATCGCATTTCAAGTATTGTGCAAAAAAGGAAGTCTAACTGCCAAGTACCACAATATTTATTTGCATAAATTTTCTGAGCCGCAAGATGATTATTTGCACGACGACTTAGAGTTTTAGGTCGGAAGTTGCGTCAGGGATTGCAGTGGAAATCCTTTTGCAGCGAGGCGTAGCCGAGAAGCAAAAGATTG
>JAISVE010000161.1 GCA_031271725.1 Bacteroidales bacterium | reverse complement strand
AAGGGTGATGGAACTCCCTCTCTATACTGGGAGTGTGAGCAGGTAGTTGCAAACGAAGCAGATTATAAGGTAGAAGATGGCTTAAAAGTTTATCCCAACCCTGTAACAGACGGAGTGCTTAATATAATAAGCCAGGAGGGCAGAGAATACAGTATTTTTGATTTTACGGGAAAACTGTTGAAAAGAGGACAATTGCAAGCGGGCAGTACGGCAATAAATCTAAAAGGACTTAAAGCGGGCATTTACGTTTTGGAGGCAAGTGGCGGAACAGGCAGCGAGGCAGGCGGCAGAAGCATAAAAATAGTTGTAAAGTGAGATTTTTTTTCCTTTTCATAATACTGTTGGCAGTATCAGCCTGCGGAGGTGGGAATAAGAGCAGAGGCAAGGGGGGGGGAGACTGCTGCAAGGGGCAAATATGCAATGGCGATTTGCTGTTTCAAACGTCCACCGGAAGCACTTTAAGTAAAGCTATAGATAAGGTTACGCAAATTGCCGGCACACAAGGATATGTGCACGCAGGAATGGCTGTTTGCAGTAGTAGTGTTTCAAACATAACAGGGGAGAGGCAAGACAGGGGCGCAATGTACGTTATAGAAGCAATTGACGAAGGAGTATGCCTCACACCATTAGACAGTTTTCTTACGCGCACCTGTACTAAGGTGTATCGCCTGCAAAAAGAATATCAAGCCCTAATCTTCAAAGCAATAGAATACAGTATCAGGCAATTGGGCAAGCCCTACGATTCCGCATATCTACCCGATACAAATAAATTTTACTGTTCGGAATTAATTGTAGAAGCGTTTCGCTACGCCAATAACGGCAAGCAGTTCTTTGAAACTGCGCCAATGACATTCAAATTAAATGGTGAATTTCTACCCGAATGGGTAGAGTGGTATAAACAACTCGGAACGGCAATTCCGGAAGGCGTTCAAGGCAGTAATCCCACAGCACTTTCAAGAGATAAACGCCTAATAAGACTTTAATTTCTTTCTTTGTAATGCTTGTAAAGTTCCTCAGTTCCAAGTGATATTTTAGTTTTGATAACCTATTCCGATTTCTGAAAAATCGGCAACAGTATTAATAACATTGCTATGCCCTTTCACTGTTATGCCTGCCCAAAATTTATGAGTGAAATAATACCTTATACCTATACGTGCATAAGTTTGGTATTTTTCATTGTTTATTGAATTCTTAGGAAGCAGATAAACACCTATATCTATGGGAACTACAAAATTTTCAGATATAAACCATTCCCAGCAACCGACAACAGAAGGACTTACAATATCCCTCCAACTTGTTCTTAATGTCAGGTCATCTTTTTTGCCGATTGAAAATGTTGTTTCTAATCCCGCACCTATGCTGTATTTGTAAGAGATTTGTTTTAATAAAGTAATGCCGGTAAGAACCTTATAATAATATGGTATTGCAAGTCCGTTCTGTTTTCTTCCGAAAACTAATTTTCCTCCCCATTTCCATCTTTGCGTATATTTTGGTAATTGCAAGTCTCCATGTTGCACAGGTAATGGATTGTCTATTTTCCCTTTTAGTGAGATTGTAGGGGAAAATATATTAACTCCTATATTAGGCTGTTTCCACGCACCGTTGGAAAAGTGTCGGAATCCAATGCTAATGCCTATTAATACATATTTATTAACATGGTAATCAGCATAAAGATATGCCCCCAATATATAACTTCCACTAGAACCAAGAAAAACATTTGTAGGATTTGAAATCCTCTGATAAGGATTAAAATTACATGCTAATCCGAACTCACCACCATATCCGAACGAAAATTTATGACTTTGTTTATAATATCGAAACGGAACTTCTATCCATCCGAAAAATGCCATAGGATAGCCTATATTTCTATTATTAAAACTTCCGACATATACTCCAAAACCATACTTTGGAAAACGATATAGTGAAGAAAATTTATTATCCGGCTTGGATATGGCAAACTTCATCGTATATCCGTGATAAAAACTTTCTTCTATCGCTTTTTTGCCGGCATGTTCGTCCTGAAATATATTTGACATACTTGAAACATCAATCATAAATCCGGTTTCTGCCGAAACTGCAAAATGATAATTATTAGATGTTTTTTGGGAAGAAAATCCACTACAAGATACGCATATAATAATCAGGTATAATAATTTGATTCTAATATGCTTTTTTCTCAATTTTATGCAAATTACGATTTGGCTTATTTGCACTTTTCTTAGTTCCAATAACAAAAATCCCGACTAACAAAAGAGAAGCACCACAGATAATTAGTAGTATTGAGCCTATGACTGTTCCACATGCGTATTCTTCTCCATATTCTGTTAATTCATTATAGTATGCGAGGCATCTACTCGTTTGAATTATTCCGATTATTGTAATTATCCATCCTGATATAACAAGTACTTTTTTCATACGTATAAATTTGCGGTATGGAAGTCGCATGCAAAACAGAGCATGTTCCGCTTCTTGAAACATGCTCTGTTAATTCTGATTATTTTGTTACAACTGTAGTTGATGGAGTATAAATCCCAAATGTTATTATGCTAAGCAATCCATCTCCAAAGGAAATTTTTGTTTTTACGTCGTAATTTTTAGCATCACCTGCCATTTTTGAAGGGTTAGATAGATTTCCGGGAGCCAATCCTGCTATAAAGAAATGATTTTTTTGTTTAATCTTTTCTCCCGTTTTTGAACCTTCGCCCACTGAATATTTGTGAACATAACAGGAAGTCATAGAGAACGAAATAATAAATATTGCAATAAAATAAAATACTTTCTTCATTTTTTTAATTAGTTTAATGTCTGCCTCCTTACAAACAGACAATTTTAATTTGTTAATATAATTGTACTGCAAAGGTAAGTCATATTTTGTTGATATATAGGCTTTTTAATTGAATTATTTACCCATTATCAGGAAAAAAAACAATAAAACAGGTAGTTTTTACCTATACGAAAAGGTCGTTTGAGAAATAAATAAAAAAATCAGTATTTAATGCAGAGGAAATACGAAATAGCAAGTCCGTATTAATATTGTCTTTAGATAAGAGTTTTGTAAGATTACTGCTGTCGCAATGTACTTGCTTAGCAAGCCAAACTAAAGTACGTCCTTCGTCTTTTAATTGTTGCCTGATAATATTGCCTATGTGTATTTGTGGTTTTGTTTTCATAAAAAAGCGTGAAATTGTTTTAAGTATTTATTTACAACTTCAGGCTCTGCAAAACCATTTATCCAAATAAACACGAACAATTCACGCTTTGAAGCATGAATTTTCAGAAATTTATTCTCGGATAGAAATTTTGCAGATTTCGAAGTTGTGAGAATAAGAACAAAAATTCAGTTAATTATTTTTCTGTTTTTCTATATTTTATAGGTTATATATTTTAAATATTTCTTTATAAGGGTTATTACACCTCTGCTTATTTACATAATCTGAACCTCCGTACGCCTGTTAAGGGCGCGACCTTCTTCCGTGTCGTTGCCTGCTATTGGTTTTGACGAACCGTAGCCCACAGAAACAAGCCGTTCGGCGGCAATACCTTTATCAACTAAATACTTGACAATTGCCGCAGCCCTTTGCTCGGACAGAGTTTGATTATGTGCGGCACTTCCGGTATTGTCGGTATGCCCGCTAACCTCTATACGGAGTAAGGGATTTTTAATTAGCAACTGATAAAGTTTTTCCAACTCCGGATATGACTCGCTACGCAAGTCGGCTTTATCAACAGCGAAAAAGATATTGTTGAGTACTAGCTTTTCGCCTGCCACTATTTTAGAAAGCAAAACATCTTTCTCCATTGGATTTACAGCATGGCTTTCATCTAAGGCTATATGTTCGGAATAAAAAAGATAACCGTCTTTTGAAACATTAAGAGCGTACTGCTCATTTATAGGCAGGGCAACAATAAATTTCCCCGACTTTTTATCCGAATAGGATTGAACTTTTTGCTCAGATGTTTCAAGGTTGATAAGTTCAAAGCGCGCTTCAAGAGGCTCTTTTGTCTCAGCATCCAACACACGTCCCCTCATAAAGGAAACTGTTTGCGGACGTGCCTGTTCGTACAGGGCAAAGGCATAGATGTCGCTACCGCCGAAACCGTTATACTTATCTGAGGCAAAATAAGCAGTGTCGCCGGTACGGTTTACGGTTAAGGTTTTTTCGTCTGCGTGAGTGTTTATCGGAAAGCCGAGATTTACAGGTCTTTCAAACCTGCCGTTTGCACCGATTCGTGCTACAAACAAATCCATTCCGCCAAAGCCGGGGTGTCCGTTTGATGAAAAGTAAAGCGTTTTTTGGTCGGGGTGGATAAAGGGTGAAGACTCCATATCCGAGGTGTTGATTTCAGGACCGAGATTTTCGGGCTCAGACCAGAAACCGTCATCATTAAGTATGCTTTTCCAAATATCCGCCAGTCCATATCCCCCCGGGCGGCTAGAAACAAAATAAAGCGTTCTGCCGTCAGAAGAAAAAGAAGGTTGGCTCTCCCAATGTTCAGTATTAATAGGTCTGCCGAGATTAAAGGGCTTTGCCCACGTGCCGTTTATAAAACGTGAAACCCAAATATCAAAGGAATTTCCGCGAAACTCCCTACGTTCTTCTTCCATGGCAAAAAACAAATAACGACCGTCTGCGGAAAGCGACATGGCACCTTCATTGCCATTTGAATTTATCGGCTCAGGCATGCGCACAGCCTTAGTCCATGCGCCGGAAGAGTCGCGGGTAGATATAAAAAAATCTTCCTCCCAATGAGATACCGGCTCCTGCCTTTTATGCAGGCGAGTCATAATAAGGGATTTTCCGTCAAGCGTAAGAACAGGAAAGTATTCATCATATTGACTGTTTACGCTGTCGCCCAAATTGAAAGGCTCAAAGGGAACGGTTTCTTGCCTTAGGCGTAATGCCTCTTTATTTTTGAGAAGGAGAAGTTGTGCTTTCTCGCGCACTTTGGCACTTGTTGCTTTTGGGTGTTCAAGAAAAGTTGTCAAGTCTTTATCCGCTTCTTCGTATCTGCCCATAGTATTTTCCAACATTCCAACGGTGTACCAAGC
>JAISVE010000157.1 GCA_031271725.1 Bacteroidales bacterium | reverse complement strand
TTCTCGGGGTCGCATTGCACAAACAGCAATGATGCAGCAAAGATTGCAAAAATAATTTTCTTCATAGTTATCGTGTTTTGAAAATTAAAAGCAGAAACGTAATTATACGCTCTGCTTTTAATTTATCATTTTTTAATTCTTTAATTAGAATTAAGACAGTTCATGTATAACCAAGCCTGAGCGCAACTTCGGCTCAAACCAGGTTGTTTTGGGAGGCATAATATTTCCGCTGTCGGCAATGTTGATAAGTTGTTGCATCGATACGGGATAAAGTGCAAAAGCAACTTTCATTTCGCCGCTGTCAACACGCTTTTGCAACTCGCCAAGTCCGCGAATACCGCCAACAAAGTCAATACGTTTGTCAGTGCGCAAATCTTTTATGCCAAGTATTTTATCAAGCACAAGGTTAGACAAAATTGTCACATCCAAAACTCCTATAGGATCGTTGTCATCATAAGTTCCCGGGCGAGCAGTAAGGGCATACCATTTGCCGCCAAGATATATGCTGAATTCGTGCAATGCTGCGGGTTTGTAAATATCCGTACCTTTTTCTGTAACGGTAAAATCATTCTGTAAAGCAGCAAGAAATTCAGCTTCCGACAAGCCGTTCAAATCTTTTACAACACGATTGTAGTCTATAATTTTCAATTGACTATCGGGGAAAATTACTGCCATAAAATAGTTGTATTCCTCGCGACCTGTATGCTGTGGGTTGTTATCGCGCTTCTCCTGTCCAACGCGGGCAGCAGCAGCAGTGCGGTGGTGTCCGTCTGCAACATAAAGCGCAGGAATTTCCTTGTCGAAAATTTCAACAAGACGATTGATTGCTGCAACATCATTTATAACCCAAAATTTATGTCCGAATCCGTCTTCTTTTCCGATAAAATCATAGATGGGGTTTTCCGCAACAACTTTGCTGATAATTTGGTCGATTTCCTTATGCGCAGGATAAGAGAAGAACACGGGCTCAACGTTTGCATTAGTGATTTTAACGTGAATCATGCGGTCGTCCTCTTTGTCCTTGCGCGTGAGTTCGTGTTTTTTGATAACGTTGTTAAAATAGTCGTCAATATGGCAGCAGGCAACAAGCCCGTATTGCGTGCGTCCGTCCATTGTTTGCGCATACACATACAATTTTTCCTCGCTGTCCTGTACAAGCCAGCCGTTTGTCTTAAACTTGTTGTAATTTTCTACAACCTTGTCATATACTTGTTGGCTGTGTTCGTCAGTGCCTTCGGGAAGGTCAATTTCGGCTTTTGTTACATGCAGAAGTGAATATTGGTTGCCATCCGCTTCTTTGCGGGCTTCTGCCGAATTTAATACGTCATAGGGACGCGATGCAAGTTGTGCTACAATGTTTTGCGGTGGGCGAAAGCCCTTAAACGATTTGATAATTGACATAGTTTATTTTGTTTATTTATTTTTGTTGACGAAAGCCCCTGTGCGTTCTTGGGCGTTCTTGGGCGTTCTTGGGGGCAAAAGCATGCGAAAGGGAAAAAGCATGCGAATTTACAACTTTTTATTGCCAAAAGGAAACTTTCCGGTTTTTCTTTTATTTCTGAAAAACGTTTTTGATTGTTTGGCTTCGGCTTTTTTGTTTTATGTAAATATTTTTCTATCTTTGTTACGGCTGTAACTGTTACGGTGGTAACTGTTACGGTGGTAACAAAATTTGATTACTATGAATTTTTACAACAGGGAAAGCGAACTTGCAGAGTTGCAAAGAATTAAAAATCTATCTTTTACCGAGTATTCACGAATGACTGTTCTTACGGGCAGGCGTAGAATAGGCAAAACCTCTCTTATAATGAAATTGACAGAAAATGAGCCGACTGTCTATCTTTTTGTAGGTAGAAAAACAGAAACGGCATTGTGCGCTGAATATATTTCTATTATTTCCAACACATTAAATGTTTTTGTACCAACAGAAATTGCAAGTTTTAGTAGTTTGTTCCAATATCTTATGGAAATTGCAACACAAAAATCATTTAACCTTATAATAGACGAGTTTCAGGAGTTTTTCAACATAAACGAATCTGTTTATAGTGATATGCAAAATATATGGGACCAATATCGTAAACGTACTAAAATAAATCTTATAATGAGCGGCTCTATATATTCACTAATGCACAAGATTTTTCAGAATTCGGAAGAGCCGTTGTTTGGTCGTGCGGATAACATTATAAAACTTTCGCCTTTTGATACGGATACATTGAAAAAAATCATCCGTAATTATAATCCTAATTATACAAATGACGATTTGCTTGCTTTGTATGCTTTTACAGGTGGTGTTCCAAAATATTTAGAAATAATTTGTGACGGAACAGAACTTAAAGTTGATAAAATGATAAAGTTTATTGTACGGGAAAACTCACCTTTTATTGAAGAAGGAAAAAATCTGTTGATAGACGAGTTTGGTAAAAACTATGGCACTTATTTTTCAATTTTAAGTGCAGTTTCAGGTGGAATAAATACGCAACCGGATATAATGTCTGCGCTTGGCGATAAAAGTATCGGTGGACAGATAAAAAGGCTAATAGAAGATTATAATGTGCTTAAACGTATTCGTCCGCTCGGCTCAAAAGAGGGAACGCAAACTGTTCGTTATGAAATAATCGATAACTTTTTACAGTTTTGGTTTAACTATTTCGACCGTTACCGTTCAATGATTGAGATAAAAAATTTTGCGGGACTTCAAAAAATAATCAAAGCCGATTACACAATTTATTCAGGTAAAATTTTAGAAAGATATTTCCGTCAAAAATTAGCTGAAAGCAATATGTATCGTGAAATTGGCTCTTGGTGGGAAGTTAAGGGACACCTTAACGAGATAGATATTGTTACTCTTTCTTTGGAAAAAAACAAAGCGTTGGCAATAGAAGTAAAGCGAAAAAAAGATCGTTACCGCTCTACTGCATTGGAAGAAAAAGTTGAACGGCTAAAACAAAAAGCCTTATACAATTATAACATTGAAACCCGTTGTTTGTCTTTAGAGGATATGTAGGTATAGTATAATAGCATTTATTTCAATAGCGTTCCTAAAAACTCTGCAAGCAAACGCAAACCAATCCCGCTTGCGCCGATTCCGTAGGGATAGAGAGATTTTTTTAGCATTGCAACTCCTGCAATATCCAAATGTACAAGTGGTTTTTCTTCTGCAAAATATGTAAGAAATTTTGCGGCGGAAATCATTCCTGCAGCACCATTGCCACAGTTTTTTATATCTGCAATATCCGACTTTAATTCTTCTTCATATTCTTTCCACATGGGGAAAAAGCAGACTCGCTCGTGCGTTTTCTCGCCTGCTGCTGTTAAAGCCGTTACCGCTTGTGGCGAGGCATTTTCCTGCATCACGGCAATACCTTGAGGTCCAAGTGCGCGTGCAGCAGCACCCGTTAAAGTTGCAACAGTTATCATTAGTGAGGGTGAGAGCTCGGTGGCTGCATAACAAACAGCGTCAGCAAGCAAAAGCCTTCCTTCGGCGTCTGTGTTTGTAATCTCAACCGTTGTACCGTTGCGCATAGTTATAATATCCCCCGGCACAAGAGCATTTCCGTTGAGTCTATTGTCGGTAATCGGGATAAGTACTTTTATGTAGAGCGGCATTTTTAATCGGGCTGCAAGAGCTATGGTGCAGGCAGCAGTTGCTGCTCCTGCCATATCGTCTTTCATGTCCGTCATATAATTTTCAGTCTTAATATTCATTCCGCCCGCATCAAAAACCACACCCTTACCTATTAGCACAACAGGCTTTTTGTTACCTGCGTTAAGCGGCTTGTAAGTGAGTTCAAGAAAAGACGGCTCATCCTTGCTACCTTGATTAACGGCAAGAAGCCCCGCCATTTTTTGTTTTGTAATTTTTTGTTTATCCCAAACATCTACGGATACGCCATATTTGGAACAATGTTCCTTTATCTCTTTTGTGAAAGTTTCTGCGTTTAAGTATGAAAACGGCTCATTTACCCAATTTCGTAATGTGTCTAATTCTTCTTTCAGAGAGGTAAGTTTGTTTATGAAAGTTGGATTACCGGCGGTTTTATCAAATTCAAAAACAAGTCGAGAATTCTTTTTAGTCTTGTATTTTTCAAAACTGTATGAAGAAATAACAAGTCCTTCCCAAAATGCAATAATTTCCTCTTGCGTGAATTGCGTAGAGAAAGAGAGCAACCAATTAACAATTTTTGCCTCACGTGCTTTCTTTACAAAGTCAGCGGAAGCAAGGCGCATTTTTTGCAACAGTTCCTCTTTTTTTAACTTGTTATGATAGACCAATATCTGACAAAATGCAGTCTTTTCGTAAAAAGAAACCTGCACAGGATTATCGTTGTGGAGTTTGGAACTTGATTTTTGTTTGATGAAAGAAATTTTTGCTGCCATTTTTAATTTTATTTTCCGCAAAGGTACAATTATGTTTAGAGTAATGCAAAGCGAGTAAAGTTGTTTGAAAAGAAGTACTTTTGCATGCGACTTCCATACCGCTTTTAATTAAAAATTTATTCGTATGAAAACAGTTGTAATAACAGGATCGAGTTCAGGTATTGGTGCCGAACTTGTGAAAATGTTGGTAGTAAAGGGATTTCGTGTGGTAATGGCTTGTCGTGAGTTAGAAAAATCACAGGAAGTTGCCAATGCTTGCATAGATGTAAATTCAAATTCCGAAAAGCCAATAGTTCTGCCCATAGACCTTTCATCATTACAATCAATTCGCAGTTTTGTAGAAAAGTTCAAAGAATTAAAATTGCCGATAAACATATTATTGAACAATGCAGGTACATTAACCCATAAGTTAGATGTAACGGAAACCGGACTTGAACGTACATTTGCTACAAACTATGTCGGAACATACTTGTTGACAAGGGAATTGTTGCCTCTAATATCTGAGAATGGCATAATAATAAATACATTGTCGGTAATGGCGCAAATAACGGCTGTGGATAAAAATATTTTTGAAACTCCTTCGGAAAAAAATTACAAGCGTTTTACCCAATACGGAAAATCAAAAACGGCGTTGAGATATTTTACTTATGAACTTGCAAAAAGAGTTGCCGGAGGTGTAACAGTTTGCGGAATAGATCCGGGTATAGTAAACACAAAAATAATCAGAATGCAAAAGTGGTACGACCCACTTGCCGACATATTTTTCCGTCCTTTTATAAAAAGTCCCAAAACGGCAGCAAAAATAACCTT
>JAISVE010000096.1 GCA_031271725.1 Bacteroidales bacterium | reverse complement strand
GGATGATACTGGGTGCCGCGCTGACGAACAATTATATTGCCCGCTATCGCTTTCTGTCCGCCGAAAATTTTAACGCCGAGGCGTTTGCTGTGTGATTCGCGACCGTTGTCTGAACTGCCGACTCCTTTTTTATGTGCCATTTCTTTAGATTTTTTCTATTTGAATTTGGGTTAAAGAAGAACGAAAACCTGTGGTTTTGCGGTATCCTTTTCTGCGTTTTTTCTTAAAGATAACAACTTTGTTGCCTTTAACATGTTGAAGCACTTTAGCTGTAACAGAAGCACCATCCACAAGAGGCGTGCCGATTGCAACCTTGCCGTTAGTATCTGTGAGAAGCACTCTGTCAAAATTAATAGTAGCACCTTCTTCCGCTTCCAAGCGGTTTACGTAAAGTTTTTGGTTTTGTTCAACCTTAAACTGCTGACTTGCAATATCTACAATAGCGTACATAGTAATTATTTTTTAATTGGGCATTATTTGTTGCCTGCCCAAAAGGGGTGCAAAGATAAGAATTTTTCAAATAAAAATCAACAAAGTAATGTTTATAAAAAAATATTCAGTAATTTCGCTTTTGATTATGCAACTCAACATTGTTTCCTTTGATATTCCCTATCCACCTGATTACGGCGGTGCTATAGATATTTTCTACCGCATAAGGGAACTACACGAACAAGGCGTTAAAATTATCTTTCATACATTTGAATATGGACGAAAACAAGCAGAGGAATTAAAAAAATACTGTGAAGAAATTCATTATTACAAGCGAAAAACAGGAATTTGTTCTCAATTTTCTACAAAACCCTACATTGTTTACAGCAGAAAAAATAAATCATTATTAGAAAATCTCAAAAAGAATGATTTCCCGATTTTATTTGAGGGCATACACACTTGTTACTATCTCTCTAATCCGCAATTAAAAAATCGAAAAAAAATTATACGCACGCACAACGTAGAACACCATTATTATTATCAACTTGCCAAAGCAACAAATAATTTACCAAACAAGATATACTTCCTATTAGAGGCATTAAGATTAAAGTTTTTTGAAAAGAAAATAAACAATGCCGATTTCATTTTACCTATTTCTCATGAAGATACCGCATATTTTGAAAAAAAATATTCCACAAAAAAGATAACTTATATATCAGGATTTCACCCTTACGATAAAGTTATCTCGCATATCGGCAAGTCTGACTATATACTTTATCACGCAAATCTGTCCGTTTCGGAAAATGAAAAGGCTGCAATATATTTAACACAAAATATTTTTTCAAAATTACCTTACAAATGCGTTATTGCAGGGCGTAATCCGAGTAAATTATTAAAAAAATCAATAGAAAAATATAATAATATATCATTAGTTCGCGATCCTGCAAATGAAAAAATGCAGGAACTGTTGCATAATGCTCATATTAACTTGCTCATAACCTTTCAGGAGACAGGACTAAAATTAAAATTATTGAGTACACTTTTTTCGGGGAGGCATGTGTTAGTTAATCCGCAAATGCTCGTTGGCATGGATAAGTTAAAAGAACTCTGCCATATTGCAAACAACGATGAAAATATAATTTCTACCTGCCGTAAACTTATGGACAGACCTTTTACAGAAAATGACATTTCACTTAGAAAGCAAATCCTTTTTCCTCTTTTTGATAACTCTGCAAATGCAGAAAGAATAATACAACTTCTGAATGATTAAACCTGCAATACAACATGTACTTTCTACATTGCAATCATTCAATTTCGATACACTTGATATTAGCGATTACAACCGTGCATATATTAAACGGCTAAGCCCTAATTTGTCCTACTATATGGATATTTATACCCAAATGATACGGATGTCCGGACAGCAGCCACAATCGGGACTTTATGCTGTAGATTTTGGAGGCGGACACGGGTTTTTAAGTATGTTGCTGAAAGCCTGCGGCTACAATGTCATTTATGTTGATATAAATCCGCTTTCAGCGCACACTGCTAAAGTTATTAAAGAAAAGACAGGCTTGGGTGCAGATATTATTTTAGAAGGAAGTACGGAAGATTTATACAAATTTTGCGAACAGAATAATATTAAACCGCAAATATTTTTTGCAGCCGATTTGATAGAACATGTCTATAATTTGGATAAGTTCTTTCTTCGCCTGAAAAATATCAATCCTAAAATGGAAATGATATTTACAACTGCTTCAAACCATCTCAACATCTACAAATGCCATAAGTTACATAAAGAGCAAAAGCAAGATGAAAAAGATTTTTTTATGCAAAGAAAAGTCTTTATAGAAAATAATTTCCCAAAGATTACTGATGCCGAGCTCTGGGCAAGACGTACAAGGGGTATGCGCTTTGATGATATTAGACAAGCTGCTGAAAACGGAATATTGCCATCTAAGCCAAAAAATAAATATAACACATGCGATCCCAAAAGCGGTAATTGGACGGAACGTATTTTATCTTTCGGCGCTTATCGCAATATTACCGGCAAAAACGGTTTTAATGTAACTTTCCAAAAAGGATATTACAACACCAAACGCAACAACATACTATTTTCTTTTCTTTGTAAAACAATGAATATTGTTATTCGTTTTTCCGGCTCGGCGGGTTACTTTATTGCCCCTTATATTTTATTAAGGGTTGCGACATTGGAAAAAAATCATTAACTTCGCAACCCATTTTGCATTTTGCGCAAAAAAA
>JAISVE010000012.1 GCA_031271725.1 Bacteroidales bacterium | reverse complement strand
AGTGAGGCAAAAAGTAAAGTTATTATCCTGCTCACTGACGGTGTAAACAATATGGGAAATATAGATCCTGTAAACGCTGCCGAGATGGCAAAAGTTTTTGATATACGGCTGTATTCTATAGGTGTGGGCACGCACGGCACTGCCCCATATCCTGTTCAAACTCCTTTCGGCAAACAATACGTGAATGTTCCTGTTGAAATAGACGAACAGCTTCTAACCGAAATGTCCGACCTCACAGGCGGAAAATATTTTCGCGCAACAAACAAAAACAAATTAAAATCAATTTTCACGGAAATAGATAAACTCGAAAAAACCAAAATAGAAGTGCTCTCCTTTGAACAGCGCAGCGAGGAATATAAAACATGGGTTTGGCTCGCGCTGATACTAATGTGTTTGGAGATATTTATGCGATACGTTGTAATTAAAACTCTCCCCTGATTATGATTTTTAATATAGAAAATCCGTCACTGTTATACGCTTTGTTTGCCATAGTGCTGCTTGCTCTTTACTTTTTGTACTATATGCAAAAAAAACGCAATCAATTTAAGACATTGGGCGATTTGGAACTCGTACGCTCTCTTATGCCCGACTATTCTATCGGTAAACAGTATGTAAAATATTTTACCCTTATTTTGGTTTTTGCTTTGTTGATATTTGCTCTTGCCAATCCGCAAATGGGAACAACTGTAAAAAAAGCGGAACGAAAAGGTGCGGACATTATGATTGCTTTGGACATCTCAAATTCCATGAATAGCGAAGATGTGCAGCCTTCACGCCTTGCAAGGGCAAAGCAGTCTATAATAAGTATTGTTGATAAACTTCACGGCGACAGAATCGGGCTTGTTGTTTTTGCTGGCAACGCATATATGCAACTCCCACTGACAAGCGATTACAGCGCGGCAAAACTTTTTGTAAGCAATGTTTCAACTGACGATATAAGTGCGCAGGGAACAGCAATAGGCAGTGCCATAGAGCTGTGTCTTGATAATTTTGAAAAGTCCGATGACGAGTTCTCTAAAGGCAAACGCAACAAGGCAATAATAATTATCAGTGACGGTGAAAATTTTGAAGATGACGCACTCGGAGCAGCACAGCTTGCGCTTGACAACGGAGTTGTTGTTCATACTGTCGGCATGGGCACGCCCGAAGGTGGTCCTATTCCTTTAGCAAGAGGCGGGGGCTACAAAAAAGACAACAGCGGTAATGTTGTTATGACACATCTTAACGAAGATATGCTTGCACAAATTGCATCTCATGGCAGCGGTGAATACGTGGGAGCAAACAGCTCTGCTGCAGGTGCCGGAAAGATACTGGCTCTCGTAGAAAAATTAGATAAAGTGCAGTTCGGCAGCCGTGATATTTCAGGTTTTGAAACGCGCTATCAGTATGTTGTTATATTAGCACTTTTACTGCTTTTGGCAGACATATTTATTTTTGAAAGAAAACATAAGGTGTTTAATCGTAGAAATATATTCGGAGCAAAGCAACTTGCGCTGTTTTTACTTTTGATGTTTGCAGGCGTGAATGCAGGCGTTCAGGCGCAGGTTGCACGCACAACCCAAAAGGGCAATATTCTATTTGAACAGAAAAAATTTGATAATGCAACAGAGGAATATTTGCGTTCGCTCTCTATCGACAGTAATTACCGTAAGGCAAGGTATAATCTCGGCAACAGTCAATATAAACAAGGGCAATACGAACAGGCAGTACAAACATATCAAAATGTCCTTAACAATAAAGGGCTTAAAAAAGATGAAATGGCACGCACCTTATACAATCTCGGCAATGCTCAATTAAAGCAACAGCAGTATGAGGAGGCAATAAAATCTTATATAGAATCATTAAAATTACAACCGGGCAACGAAGATACAAAGTATAATCTTGCCTACGCCAAACAAAAACTAATGCAACAACAGCAGCAGCAGCAAAACCAAGACAACAAGGAGAATAAGGACAACAAAGACAATAAGGATAACAAACAAAATCAAAACAAGAACGACCAAAATAAAGATAACAAGGATAAACAGCAAAATCAACAGAACCAAAATCAAGACCAGAATAAGGATAAACAAGACCAACAACAAAAACAGCAGCAGCAACAACAGCAACGTCAACGGCAGAAAGAGCAGCAGGATAAAGCAAAAGCAGAACAAACCCTAAGGGCTTTTGAAAATCAGGAAAAGAATACTCTTGACAAAGTAAAGAAAAAAACGGCTACCGTTCCCAACAGCAAAACCGACAAGGATTGGTAAATGAGAATTACGCTTAAATACATATTTTTATTTATTATTGCAATTGCGGGCAGCTTCGCCTGCAGTCGGGCAATTGCACAAGATGCTGCCCTTACCGCAAATGCACCGAAACAAGTTTACGAAGGTGATAATTTTCAGGTGCAATTTTCCTTTAACGCACAAGGGGCTTCAAATTTTAAAGCACCGACATTCAGAGGTTTTGATATTCTCGGCGGACCTTATACAGGACAATCATCAAGCAGCAGTTACATAAACGGAAGAGTGTCGCACACTTTTTCAATCTCATACACATATCAGTTAAGGGCAATAAAAGCAGGTAACTATCCTATCGCCGCCGCATCTATTTCTGCAAACGGCAATCAATATTCATCTCAGCCGTTTGAAATAAAAGTGTTACCTGCATCATCACGCCCTGCGAACCAAGCCAGCGGCAGCAGAAGAAGTGCAAGCAGGGCAAGCGGAGCAGGTAATGCGGGACAACAGCCCGCCGAAAGTGCAAACATTTCCGACAAGGATCTTTTTATCCGGGTAACTGCCAACAAAAGCAATCCGTACAAAGGCGAGGAAATTATTCTCACTTACAAAGTTTACACAAGCGTAGCCATTTCTCAATATAGCATTGAAAAAATTCCGTCATACAAAGGTTTTTGGAGTGAAGATTTGGGGGAAATCGATGAGAGAAAACAGGAAATAATTGACGGCAAAAAGTTCTTGGTGCTTACTTTCAAAAAAACTGCGATATTTCCACAAGAAGCGGGCAGTTTTACAATTGAGCCAATGGAAATGACCGCCTACGCACAAGTTCGTGCAGCACGAAGAAAGACAGGCAGTATTTTCGATATTTTTGACGACCCGTTTTTTGCTGCCGTACAAAATGTGGAAAAGAAGATAAAATCAAACTCACTTACAATTAAAGTAAAAGAATTACCCGATGAGCCCCAAAATTTCAACGGCACTGTGGGTGATTATGATATTACATTCGACTACGATGCCGCCAAACAACATGTGTCGGGCGAAGCAATAACATTTAAATTTTCCGTTAGTGGACATGGCAACATAGAAATGATTTCTCCGCCGACAATAATGTTTCCACCGGATTTTGAAATGTACGAGCCACAAATAACTTCGGACAAAAACGCAAGCATGGCAGGGGTTTCAGGCAGCATGACTTTTGAATATACCGCTGTTCCGCGTTCAAGCGGCAGGTTTGTTATCCCTTCTTTTGACTATACTTTTTTTAATCCTGCGGAAAAGGAACACAAAACGATTAATATTCCCGAAATGTCTATTGATGTTGCGCAAGGTAAAGAAAATTCTACCACAAGTTACGGTAGCAGAGCTATTAAGGACGATATTGAGCATATAAAAACAGGCATTTTGGATTTCAGGGAAATAGGCAGCAAATTCTTTATGTCTGTTGATTTTTTTATCCTTGTTGCTATTGTTGTATTGCTTTTTATTGCTGCCCTCATTACTGCGCGTTCAAATGCGAAAAAGCAATTGGATATTGCAGGAATAAAAAACAGAAAGGCGTTAAAGGAAGCAAAGAAATATCTGCGAAAGGCAGAAAAGTTTATGAATACAGGCAAGTATGACGAATTTTACACCGAAATCTCGCTTGCCCTGTGGGGATTTATCAGCAATAAACTTAACATTCCTCCCGCAGACCTTTCAATGGATACTGTACGCGACACTCTTCTTGCAGGCGGCGTTAGCGAACAATATACAGGGCAGTTTATCTCAACACTTGATGATTGTGAGTTTGCCCGCTTTGCACCTAAAGGCAATACTTCACAAAACATGCGTGAAATCTACGACAGCGCAATAAAAGTTATCATAAATTTCGAGGGATAAAATACCTATTATCTCCCCTTGTTTTTACCCTTGTTTTTGACCTCAATTTTTCGTAACTTTGCATACTAAAATAAAAGACACATCAAATTGATTATGAGCGAGTTAGAAAAAGAGCAAAAGGGGGGCAATTATGGTGCCTCCAACATTCAAGTTTTAGAGGGTTTAGAGGCTGTTCGGAAACGCCCCGCGATGTATATCGGTGATGTTAATGAGCGCGGATTGCACCACTTGGTTTATGAAGTAGTTGACAACTCTATAGATGAGGCACTTGCAGGTTACTGTGACCATATTCAGGTAGAAATTTTACCCGACAATTCCATCTCCGTCCTCGACAATGGACGCGGTATCCCCACAGATATGCACCCGAAAGAAAAACGCTCTGCTTTAGAAGTAGTTATGACTGTTCTACACGCGGGCGGAAAATTTGACAAAGGCACTTACAAAGTATCCGGCGGTTTGCACGGCGTAGGTGTTTCCTGCGTAAATGCCCTTTCGGAACATCTTACGGCAGAGGTTTTTAGAGACGGCAAACACTTTATTCAGGAATACGAGCGCGGTATTCCCATGTACCCTGTAAAAACAATCGGTGAAAGCAGCGAAAGAGGCACCAAGGTAACGTTTAAGCCCGATACTACAATATTTACAACCACCACATACGATTACAAAACTCTTGCAACCCGCCTCCGCGAACTTGCCTTTCTTAACAAGGGTGTAAAACTTCAACTTACCGATTTAAGAGAAGTTAACGAACAGGGCGAAGCAAAGACGGAAACATTCTATTCCGCCAATGGTCTTAAAGACTTTATCGGCTACCTTGATGCAGGACGCAGCAAACTTATGAGTGAGCCAATCTGTATGGAGGGCGAACGCAATGGTATGCCGGTAGAAATTGCAATGGAATATAATGACGGATACACCGAAAATCTACATTCATACGTTAATAATATCAACACTATTGAAGGCGGTACTCACCTTGCGGGCTTCCGTATGGGTCTTACAAGAACTTTAAGCGACTATGCAAAGAAGTCCGGTATGCTCGAAAAACTTGAAAAGCAAAAAATAGAGATTAAAGGTGATGACTTTAGAGAAGGACTCACTGCAATTATTTCTGTTAAGGTTGCAGAGCCGCAGTTTGAAGGACAAACAAAAACAAAGCTCGGCAACGGTGAAGTTCAAGCGGTAGTGTCACAGGTTGTATCGGAAATGCTTGCCTACTTTTTGGAGGAACACCCCAGGGAGGCAAAAATGATAATCGAAAAGGTTATTCTTGCTGCTACTGCACGTAACGCTGCCCGCAAGGCACGTGAAATGGTGCAACGCAAGAGTGTTTTCGGAGGAAACTCTCTGCCGGGTAAACTTGCCGACTGTTCGGATAAAGACCCCGCTCTCTGCGAAATTTATCTTGTTGAGGGTGACTCCGCAGGCGGAACGGCAAAAAAAGGACGCGATCGCCGTACACAGGCAATCTTACCTTTGAGAGGTAAAATCCTTAATGTTGAAAAAGCAATGCAACACAAGGTTTTTGACAGCGAGGAAGTAAAAAATATTTACACCGCCCTTGGCGTATATGGCCAGGAAACACCCGAGGGCAAAATATTAAATACTGAAAAACTTCGCTATCACAAAGTTGTTATTATGACCGATGCGGACGTTGACGGAAGCCATATCACAACTCTCATCCTTACCTTCTTCTTCCGTTACATGCGTGAACTTATCGACAATGGCTATGTTTATATTGCCACTCCGCCGCTTTATCAGGTAAAACAGGGGCAAAACGAGCGTTATTGCTGGACGGAAGATGAACGTGCGCTTCTAACGGAGCAACTGTCCGAAGGTGGAAAAAAGAAAGTACATATTCAACGTTACAAAGGTCTTGGTGAGATGAGCGATGTTCAACTTTGGGAAACCACGATGAATCCCGAAAAGCGTACTTTACGCCAAGTAAGCATTGATAACGCATCGGAGGCAGACCGCATATTTTCCATGCTTATGGGGGATGAAGTTCCGCCACGCAGGGAATTTATCGAGACAAATGCCACTTATGCGAACATAGATGCGTAAAAGAATGAAAAAATTAAATAATTAAAAATATGAAAAAGTCAAGCAACACACTGCCCATTATCATTATGATGCTCCTTTTCGGTATGATTGGTTTTGTAACCAACATCGCCGCTCCGGCAGGTACAATCTGGATGAATCAGTATGAAGGTTCAAACTTTATCGGAATGCTCGGAAACATGATGAATTTCATGGCTTATCTTATAATGGGTGTTCCCGCAGGGCTTCTGCTCAGCAAAATAGGCTACAAAAAAACGGCTATAGTAGCAGTATCGGTTGGACTGCTTGGGGTTTTTATTCAATTTATTTCCGGGAAATTCATTGGTGACAGCGGTCTTATTACCTACCTTACGGGGGCCTTCATATCCGGTTTTTCAATGTGTATGCTTAATACTGTGGTTAATCCTATGCTTAACACAATGGGCGGCGGCGGAAAAAAAGGCGCAGTATTGCTGCAACTCGGTGGTGGTTTTAATTCCTTGCTCGGCACACTCGCTCCAATATTCGTTGGTGCGATGATTGGTGCTGTTACAAAAGATACCGTTTTCTCAGACATTAATACCGTACTTTATATTGCTATGGGGATATTTGCCTTTGCCCTTTTAGTGCTTATTAGCGCCAACATTCCGGAGCCCGAAGAAATATCTGAAAAATCAGAGGAAACAAAAGGAAAAAGTATCTGGTCATATCGCCACTTTGTGCTTGGCGTTATTGGTATTTTTATTTATGTAGGTGTTGAAGTTGGTATTCCGGGGACAATGAAATTCTGGCTCGAAAATCTTAAAGAGAATGCCCTTGACCCAAGTGCTGCGGGTACAGTTGCTGCCACATATTGGTTTTTAATGCTTATAGGACGACTTCTCGGTGCCGGTATTTCCGCAAAAACAGGAAGCAAAAAACTTCTTACGGTCGTATCTTCATTGGCAATAATACTTGTTTTATCGGCAATGTTATTGCCCGCAACAATGACTGTTTCCATGCCCGTATTTTCAAATTTCAGTTTTGCAATGCAGGTAGTGCCTATGAGTGCCTTATTATTCGTTTTAGTCGGGCTTTGCACTTCCGTAATGTGGGGAGGTATCTTTAACCTGGCAGTTGAAGGGCTTGGAAAATTCACCAAAAAAGCATCCGGTATTTTTATGATGATGGTAGTGGGCGGCGGCATTTTGCCTCTTATCCAAAACTTTATTGTTGATATTACAGACAAAAATTATATGCTCTCATACATTGTGCCTTTATTAGGTTTGACATACCTGTTATTCTACGCACTTATTGGCAGCAAACACAGCGTAAGCAGAAAAGCTTAAAGTACAATGCAAAAATTCACATTAAAACAAGTTGCTGATGTTATCGGCGGAAAAGTTGAGGGCAATAGCGATGCAACTATCTACACCCTTTGCAAAATAGAAGAAGGGCACGAAGGAGGCTTAAGTTTTCTTGCCAACCCAAAATATCTTCCGTATATATATAAAACAAAGGCTACAGCTGTTATTGTAAACAGCGATTTTGTAGCGGAACACCCCATTTCCGCTATACTTATAAGGGTTGATGACCCATATTGCGCCTTTGCAAAACTGCTCGCATTTTATGACAATATGACCAAACCCGCTGCTGTTATTTCCGATAAGTCGGATATTGCTTCGTCTGCCGTTGTGGGCAAAAACGTATATATCGGTGCTTTTGCCGTAATTGGCGAGGGAGTGAAGATTGGCGACAACTGCTACATATACCCTAACACCGTTATCGGTAATAATTGTTGTATCGGCGAAGGAACAACTATTTATGCGGGAGTAAAGGTATATTCAGGCTGCATAATAGGAAAGAATTGTCTTATTCACGCAGGTGCAGTTATCGGTGCAGACGGTTTCGGTTTTGCACCGAATAATGGTATTTACAATAAAATACCTCAAATAGGCAATGTTATTATTCAAGACCATGTTGAAATCGGCGCAAATACTTGTGTTGATAAAGCAACTATGGGCTCCACCATTGTTGAGGAAGGAGTAAAATTGGATAATCTTATCCAGATTGCGCACAACGTTACAGTTGGTCAAAATACCGTTATGGCATCGCAGGTAGGTGTTTCAGGCTCAACTAAAATCGGCAAGAACTGTATGTTCGGCGGACAAGTCGGATTAGCAGGACACATACAAATTGCAGACGGCACAAGGTTTGCAGCACAGTCAGGCGTGCCAAATTCCGTTCGCAAAGAAAACACTACGCTTATAGGAGCTCCCGCTATCGACCCCGCCATCTTTATGCGTTCCAGCGTTCACTTCAAAAACTTCGACCAAATCGTTAAACGGATTGAAGAGTTGGAAAAGAAGGTAGCGAAATTTTAATCATTTATCTAATCCATTTTACAACTTCCGGAGCAACATAGTTTTCCATTTTGTCAAGAAGTTCGTCAATGTTTTCAGACATTAAAATCATTTGTTGATTTTCCTCTTTTACAAAACCTTTGTCAACCATTGTCTGTATAAAAGCATTCAGTGAGTCATAAAACCCATTTATATTCAAAATAGCAATCGGTTTTTTATGCAGTCCGAGTTGAGCCCAGGTAAGCATCTCAAAGAGTTCTTCCAATGTTCCGAAACCGCCCGGTAAAGCAATAACTCCGTCACAGAGTTCACTCATTTTTGCTTTCCTCTCGTGCATATTGTCAACTACTATTAGTTCTGTCAAGTCTTCGTGTACAAGTTCTTTTAACTTTAAGAAATTAGGTATTACTCCGGTTACTTTTCCTCCTTCATTCAAAACTCCGTTGGCAACTGCTCCCATAAGTCCGACCTTTGCACCTCCGTACACCAATTCAACTTTTCGTTTTGCAAGTGCTTGCCCAAGTAAGGCTGCTTTTTGTTCATAAATGTTTTCCGTTCCCAAACTTGAACCGCAAAAAACTGTCACTCTTTTCATATTTTATTTTTTCATTTGTACAAAAATAAATTGTAGATTTTTATTAGACATTAAGCTGTATTCGGATTTTTTGATTATATCCTGCATCTTCTCCTTGCGCTCTCTTGTTAGCGGATGCGTGTTTATAATTGGGGGAATTTCAATTTCTTCTTCTCTCTCAATTAAATCAAACAATTGCACCATTCCGTTTGGGTCAATATGGTTATCCATTAAAATCTTCAATCCTTGCTCATCAGATTCATTTTCAAATTCTCGAGAATACAAAAGGGAATGAAGTTGCTGTGCATTATCTGCCAACACCGCCATTATCCCGTTTACATCACTAAAAAGTAAAGAAATAAACATATATCCCGCAAGATTTCTGCATAACATTTTTGTAGAATGACGATGATTTACGTGTGCTGCTTCATGTGCAAGCAGAGCCGCCAATTCGTTTGGATTTTTCATTTTGTACAAAATCCCACTATAAACTATAATTTGTCCATTAGGCAAAGCAAAAGCGTTAATTTCATCTGATTCCACTACAGCAAAACTCAAAGGTTTTGTATTCTTAAAATCTATTTGTGATGCAAAATTTTTCAAATGAACAGTTTTTGCAGAATCTATTTTGTTTCCATCAAGAAATGTCCCCATAAATACATCTCCAAGATAAGTATCAAAACTTTCAGGCAGCAGTACTGCCGACTCTTCGGCTATTGGAGGCAATATATAAAAATATGACAAAATTATTAAAGCAAGCATTGCAAATGCTATACCGACTATTTTGGGAAAACCAATACTTAAAATCCGGTGATGTACATCTACTTTATTTTTTTCCTTCATCACTTCTAAAAACCTTTTTGAAAAATCTTCATTTCTGATTTGTAAAAGCGCATCCGGAAATTGTTTATTGCGTATTTCCAAACAATCTCCATATTGTTCAAAACTCAAATCACAAACACTCCAAATAAACGAACTTCCGTCTGCACATTGCAAACGGAAGTCGTCAAATATTTCGTTTATAAAAAGTGTGGCTTGGTGTGATGCAGACGATTGTCCGTCAAAATATTTTGCAACAACAGAATACATTTTAAGCCAAATCTATTTCAAACAAATCAGCTAAATCTTCACCAAAGGCATCTGTATATTCTTCTTCGGTTTGACGAATTTCATCAAGGTTAATATCTCCCTCTATTTTAACATTATTCCAAATAAAACGCTGCGTGCGCATATCTGCCCACGCTTTTCCGAAGCCTAATGTAAAAACAACAAGAAATAAATTTCCAATAAGAAGTTTGAAAAATCCACCGCCTGTTGCAGTAGAACGGCACTTGATTTTTTGTCCGTCTTTCTGCATGCTGATATTATTTATGTAATAATTAAACATGTCGCGCTGCCACCAAAAACTATAAATGCCAAGTGTTACCAAAGTAAACAAATAACCTATCAAATTAAGCACAAACCAGTCCACACCATTGCTGTCATTTTTAAATTCTACATTACCGTAACGAATATTCTGATGTGTATAACGGCGCACGTTCATCTGCATCCACGCACTATAAATGCCAAGTGTTACTATCGTCAGTAAAGACCATTTGATATAATCTTTGAAAAGTTTCGCTCTATCGCCGCGATAGCCGAAACGTATTCCACGATACGATGTACGCGACATTCTGTATCGGAATGAGCCGTGAATGGCAAGCGGAAAAATAGCAATACTCGCTACCAGCAAAAACAAAACTCCAAAAAGTATCACTTGCATGTAAGCAGATAAAAGATAAATTGCCACTACAATTATATAGAATAGAATTACCTTAATAAATCCGCGAAACATTTCTTTACCCGTTCCTGCAAAATTGAAACGTTCATTGTTAAGAATAGTTTGTCCGTATATATATTTGAGTCGTTTCGCTCTTGCCCACGGATAATATATTCCTAACGTAATTAGTGTCAAAAGCCAATTCACAATAACAATAGCAAAATATTCGGAACCTCTTCCTGAAAATTCAAATTGATAGTTCTGCATTTGCCTCTCATTTGCTGTGCTTGTTGCGTTTAGTGTACTTGTTGCATTTGATGTACTTGTTGCTTCCATAAAAATTATTTTTTAATTGTGCCTCCAATTACGGACTTCGGCTTTTCCGTTCGTAATTTTTATAATCTATAATATATACAAATGTACGATATATTCACATAATTTCAGTATCTTATAAATATAACATTGTTTATAAATGCGCCATATTATAAGATACACTACGTTAAGACATCAAAATTTATTTTGAAAGAATTCTAAACTCAAAAAACACTACATTTGCAAAATGAATAATGTGTCAAATTCTATTGCAGTTGGTATTGCTGTTGATGCGGGGAACGTAGCAGAGGGTATAATTGAGGGCAAAGTGTTCTTGGCGGATAAGCCTTATGAGTGGACTTCTTTTAATGTTGTAAGTAAGATTCGCAATTATTGCAGGCGGGTGACCGGATTAAAAAAGATTAAGGTTGGACATGCGGGTACGCTTGACCCGCTTGCTACCGGACTTTTGCTTGTTGCTACGGGAAAGATGACAAAGCAGATTGACAGTCTGCAAGCGAAGGAAAAGGAATACACAGGCACTTTTGTTCTTGGGCAGACAACCGAGAGTTACGACCTTGAAAAGCCTGTTGTCAACAGTGGTTCTTATGATGGATTGACGAGTGACGACATTTATGCAGCAGCGACTCGGTTAACCGGAATTATAATGCAAGTTCCGCCTGTGTTTTCAGCAGTGAAGATTGACGGCAAAAGGGCTTACGAATATGGTCGAAGCGGTAAGGATGTTGAAATTTCTGCGAAACAAATAGAAGTGCGCGAATTTGAAATTACACGTATTGCTCTGCCGGAAGTTGATTTTAGGATTGTATGCAGCAAAGGCACTTACATAAGGGCTATTGCGCGGGATTTTGGTGATATTTTGGGATGCGGGGCATATTTGTCGGCGTTGAGACGCACACGGATTGGTGAATATAATGTGGCGAATGCTATTGGCTTGGATATTTTTGGAAGTAATGTTGATAGGAACAGAGATAATAGCCCAAGTCATTTGAGGTTTGCGGATAACCTAATAAAACATAATGAGTAATTATAAGGTAATAGGGGTGATGTCAGGCACTTCACTTGACGGTTTAGACTTGGCGTATTGCGAATTCAGTGAGCGGGATGGACGTTGGAGTTTTGAAATAAAGCAAGCAGAAACAATTCCATACTCCACCGAATGGAAAGAACGCTTGCAGTCGGCAACAGGGTTGTCAGGACTTGAGTTGAGTTTACTTTCGACAGATTACGGACACTACACAGGAAAGTGCATCAAAGAATTTATACACAAACATAACTTGCAGCCGGATTTTGCAGCCGTACACGGGCACACTGTTTTTCATCAACCAACACGTGGGCTCACGTTGCAAATTGGCAATGGCGCAGCAGTTGCTGCCGAAAGTGGGTTGATGACTGTTTGTGATTTCCGCACTACCGATGTAGCACTCGGCGGACAAGGCGCACCGCTTGTACCTATCGGCGACCGACTGCTATTTAGTAAATACGACTATTGCTTGAATTTGGGCGGTATTGCGAATATTTCTTATGAGGCACCAATTCCTGCAAAAGTATCAAAGGAAATCTCTAAAAATAGTTATATGCAAGGCATGTGCAACTTTACAATACCGGAGTTATCTTACGATAATGAGGATATTGGAAAGTTGTGCAAAACGCAGCAGATGGCTGTTTTTAGGGGTTTCCACAGAACAGCATTCGATATCTGCCCCTGCAACATGCCCCTAAACTATCTTGCCAACCTTGCAGGAATAGACTTCGACAAGGATGGTGAACTCGCACGCAAAGGCAGTCTGCAAGAGGATTTGCTCACTAAATTGAATGCCCTCAATTACTATCAACAAGCACCGCCGAAGTCGCTCGGTGTGGAATGGTTTGAAAAATATTTCAAACCTTTACTAAAAACTGAATACTCTACAAATGATTTACTGAAAACAGTGTGCGAACATATCGCCATACAAATTTCACAAGTCATTGACCAAACAATTGATAGTGTTCCGCAAAAATCTCTGCTAATAACGGGTGGCGGCGCATTAAACACTTACCTGATAGAACGAATTACAGCACATACAAAGGCAATTGTAACTCAGGCTTCCAAAGAACTGATAAACTACAAAGAGGCGTTGATATTCGCCTTTCTCGGCGTATTAAGAGTACAACAAAAACCCAACGCCCTCGCAAGTGTTACAGGCGCGGCAAAAGACAATTGCGGTGGTGCAATCTATTTACCGTAAATAATAAATGCAAGCATTTGTATTTCTCTCAACTTAATCGTATGTTATTCGCTTCGCGAATGAAGTTACTCCGCCTCAAACCGCCTCAAAAATACAACGAG
>JAISVE010000101.1 GCA_031271725.1 Bacteroidales bacterium | reverse complement strand
AGGTACGATTTCATGCGTTTATATCTTAAAAATAATGAATCGCCCAAAGGAACACTTTTACGTAAAGATGTGGAGGAATATTTTAATCTATATATAAATTTTCGTCTTAAAGTATTGGCGGCAATAGATGAAAGATATGATACAAATCCGGAGATTGCCAGGGAATTGGAGTCATACCATAAAAGTGTTGCTGAGCCCTATATTATTGATGTTAAACTTGCTGATGATATTCTGAAAGAAGCATATAATTTCTCTATAAGAGACTTAAGGGCAAACAATATACTTATAAGCCTGAAAATTGACGCTTCACCGTCAGACACACTTGCCGCTTATAAAAAGGCAATGGAGGCAAGAGGAAAACTTATGGCAGGTGAGCCGGTGTATAAGATTGCTTTGCAATATTCCGATGACGTAAAGAAGCGTTCCCAACAGACAGGGTATCGTATTACAGGTAATGAGGGTGATTTTGGTTTTTTCACGGCATTTCAGAATACCTATCCTTTTGAAAAAGTTGCCTTCAATCAAAAAATAGGTGAATGGTCAATGCCTATAAGAACGATACATGGTTATCAGTTAGTTCAGGTTACCGAAGAACATCCGGCACTCGGCAAAATAAAGGCAGCGCATATTTTTGTTGCATTTTCTTCCGTAGATACTACAGATGGACGTATAAAGGTGAAAAGAGATAAGATAGAGGAAATTTATAAGTTTTTACAAAATGGTGAAAAGTTTGAGGATATGGTGCATCTGTATTCGGATGACAAGGCATCGGCAAGCAGAGGTGGATATTTGGGAGAATTTGGTGTAAATCGAATGTTACCGCAAATAGTAGATGCTTTATATGATATTAAAGAGGGCGAATATACAAAACCTGTTCAGACAGCTATAGGTTTTCACATAGTAAAACTTATTTCAACTTTACCACCTGAAAGTTTTGAAGAATTAAAACCCACACTTGAATTCCGTATCCAAAGAGATGTTAACAGAGCCGAACTACCTGTTATATCTTTTGTAGAAAAAATGAAAAAGGAAAAAGGATTCTTGCTTAACGAAAAGATCTTATCTGATTTTAATGTACTTGTCAAGAATTTAGCCGGCAAAAATCCTAAATGGGTCTCAAATCCTGTATTACCACGTGGGAACAGAACTCTGTTTACTTACAATAATGTTGCTGTAACAGAAGGTGAGTATGCAGATTATGTTGAAAAAAATCTGCCTCGAAAAAGATACAACATAGATTATTGCCTTAATATTCTAATTAAAGAGTTTGAGATTTATTATATACGCAACTATGAAATGAATCGTATTGGTGATTATGATAAGGAGTTTAAGGCACTAATGGATGAATACAGGGATGGTATATATCTCTTTGATATAACGAATAATTATGTGTGGGAAAAATCTATTGTTGATACTGTGGGAATGAAAGAATATTTTGACAATAATCGAGACTTATATAAAACAGCACCTTCGGTAAAGGCGATGCTTTTTACTTATGATGTTAGAAATATCAGTACATCGGAATTGGGAAAATTGTTAAAAAAATGTGTTGATAAAAAAATGAGATACTTTCAAATAAAGCGTGAACTTGAAAAAAAATACGGTGCCGGTGTTAAATGTGAATATGATACTTTTGCAAAAGGTGATAACAGTTTTATTGACAATGCCAATCGCAATATAAATCGCTACGGGTTAACACCTGATATACTCTCGGGAGGAGTAATGAAAGGATATGCTGTAATAGAGGAAGATTACCCGTCCCGCAGGAAAGAGTATGAAGATGTACGTGGCTCTCTTATAGTGGACTATCAAAATTATTTAGAAAAAACATGGTTGGAGGAACTTCGTAAGAAATATCCGATAACGATTATTAAACCGGTGTTTGAAAGTATATTTAGTAAGTGATTTTATGAAAAAAATAGGATTTTGTTTTGTTGTTTTAACGTTTATAGTTCCGGCATTTACATATTCGCAAGTTGTTGACCAAGTTGTAGCAGTGATAGGAAACAAAATGGTAAAACTTTCGGAAGTTGAACGTTTGATGCAAGAAATGAGAATGTCTTCAGGGCTAAGAATTACACATTGCGAAGCGTTGGAAAATATGATGATAAGCACTCTCTATACTTTACAGGCAGAGGAAGACAGTATATTTGTAACCGATGCGCGGGTAGAGGAAGAATTAGACAAGCGTATAAGATATTTTGTTGATCAGTTCGGCTCAAGAGAAAAATTAGAACAATTTTATGGGAAAAGCATAATTCAGATAAAGGAAGAATATCGTGAGCCGATAAAACAGAGTATAGTGTCAAGTCTTATGGAAGGCAATATAACAAAAGATGTAAAGGTTACACCTTCCGAAATAAAACGCTATTATAATTCTCTCCCGAAAGACAGTGTTCCGCTTATCCCTCTTGAATATGAACTTTCTGTGATAGTAAAGAAAACTATTATTGGACAGGAGGAAAAAGAAGCAGCAAGAGCGAGTCTTTCCGAATTGCGTGCGCGTATAGCAAAAGGTGATAACTTTACTGCCATTGCAGGACTTTATTCTGAGGATCCGGGCTCGAGGCGTAAAGGAGGGGAGCTTGGCTACACGCAACGTGGCGAATGGACACCGGAATTTGAAGCAATGGCAAACAGTTTGCAGATAGGTGAATTGTCACCTGTTTTTGAAACACCATTTGGATTTCATCTTTTAGAGGTTTTGGATAAAAAAGGCGAATTGACAAATGCACGCCACATTCTCATAAGACCGAAGGTTTCAACTCAAAACCTTATAACAGCAGAAAGAGAACTCTCTGCTGTTAAAGATGAAATAACTACAGGTAAATATACATTTGATGAGGCGGTAAAGATATTTTCCGATGAGGCAGGCAGACAGGGTGATGGAGTATATATAAGCCCCTTAACTCTTAAACCGAGATATAATGCAGATGAAATTGAGCCGCAGGTGCTGATGGCGGTTGAAAAACTGCGTGAGGGTGAAGTCTCAATGGTACAGGGTTTTGAAGATGAGGATGGTAAAATGGCGTTCAGAATTTTTTATGTTCGTCATCGTGTTGCACCTCATAAGGCTACTCTTGAGGGCGATTATAATAAAATTTATGAGATGGCTATTGCAAGGGCTCGGCGAAATAAAATGGATTCTTGGATGAAGGAAAAAATTTCCGACACTTATATTCGTCTTATTGGAACTTTCGCAGACTGTAAGTTTAAGTACAGATGGAGCAGGTAATTTTAAACAAATATTATGATATGAACGAAGTACAGGCAATAGAAGAATTAGGCAAAAAATACGAACTGCTTAAGGCTGAAATTTCAAAGCAGATAGTAGGACAGCAGCAAGTAGTAGAAGATATTCTTAACGCAGTGTTTTCGCGTGGACATGCTCTTTTAGTAGGGGTTCCCGGACTTGCAAAAACTCTTTTGGTAAGCACGCTTTCAAAAGTAATGGATTTATCATATCACCGTATTCAATTTACTCCCGACCTTATGCCCTCTGATATTACAGGTAGCGAAATCCTCGACCGTGAGCGTAACTATCGCTTTGTAAAAGGACCGGTTTTTGCAAATATGGTTTTGGCAGATGAAATAAACCGTACTCCTCCCAAAACACAGGCAGCACTTTTAGAAGCGATGCAGGAGCGCGTTGTAACAGTGAGCGGAGAAACCTATCCTTTGCCCTTGCCGTTTTTTGTTTTGGCTACGCAAAACCCGATAGAGCAGGAGGGAACCTATCCTTTGCCCGAAGCACAGTTAGACCGCTTTATGTTTGAAATACGGCTTGAATATCCTTCATTGCAGGAAGAAATTGATATTGTAAAATCGACCACTATTGATGCCGAAGTTGGGCTGAAACCGATACTTAATGCGGAGGAAATTTTGAGTTTCCAGCACCTTGTTCGCTTGCTGCCGGTACCGGACTCACTATACGAATATGTAACTCGCCTTGTTGCTTCTACAAGACCTTCCGGTGCAGGTGCGCCTGAAATTACGCAGAAATATCTCACCTGGGGGGCAGGACCCCGTGCTTCACAATATCTTATTATCGGCGCAAAAACACATGCAGCCTTGCATGGAAAATATTCGCCCGACAAAGAGGATGTGCGTGCGGTTGCCTTGCAGGTGTTGCGCCATCG
>JAISVE010000088.1 GCA_031271725.1 Bacteroidales bacterium | reverse complement strand
GAAGTAATGCGTTTTTGCCAAGCATTTATGTGCGAACTTTACAAATACATCGGACCGGATACAGACGTTCCTGCAGGTGATATTGGTGTTGGCGGACGTGAAGTTGGTTTTATGTACGGCATGTACAAACGTTTGAAAGATGAAAATACCGGCGTTTTAACCGGTAAAGGCAGAAATTGGGGTGGCTCAATTCTCCGTCCGGAAGCAACCGGATTCGGTGGCGTTTATTTTGTAAACAATATGTTAAAGCAAGCCGGCAAAGACATCAAAGGTAAAACAGTTGCATTATCAGGATTCGGCAACGTTGCTTGGGGTGCTGCTTTGAAAGCAACCGAACTTGGTGCAAAAGTTGTTTGTATTTCCGGACCTGACGGCTATATCTACGATGAAGAAGGTATTTCCGGCGAAAAAATCGATTATATGGACGCTTTGTTGCAAACTCGTAACAATGTAGTTGCTCCATTTGCGGAAAAATATAAATCGGCAAAATTCATTGCAGGTAAAAAACCTTGGGAATGTAAAGTTGATATTGCAATGCCTTGCGCAATTCAAAACGAGTTGAACGCTGACGATGCAAAACAACTCATCGCTAACGGTGTAACTTGCGTAGGTGAAATTTCCAATATGGGTTGCACTGCAGACGCTATACACGAATTGCAAAAAGCAAAGGTAATTTTTGCCCCGGGCAAAGCCGCTAATGCAGGTGGTGTTGGTGTTTCCGGTTTGGAAATGACTCAAAATGCCGCTCACTTGGGCTGGATTGCAGCACAAGTTGACGAAAAGTTGCAACAAATGATGAACGATATTCACGCCAATTGCGTAAAATACGGTAAAGAAGCCGACGGCTATATCAATTACGTGAAAGGTGCTAATGTTGCAGGGTTTATTAAGGTTGCCGATGCAATGATTGACCTCGGCGTCTGCTAAGGAAACTTCGAAAAATTCCAATCTCTTCGTTGCGCTGCATTTGAGGCTCGGTCACGTACTTTAGTACGCTCCCTTCGCCTCTGCATTTGCGCGTCTTGATCTTGAAATTTTTGGAAGTTCCTTATAACTATTGCTATAACTAAAACTCCCGTTTTTAAAAATAAAAGCGGGAGTTTTTTATTGATAATTACGATACTATATATTTCCGCCGTTTGGCTTTTGTAATACAGAGTAGATAAGGATGTTCAAACATAAACAATAATTTTACTCAATGCTCTGCGCAAGTTTACTCAAAACTTCCGGTTTTCAAAAAATTTTATTCAAAATCACTCAGAATCACTCAAAATCTGTAAAGCGAAATACTCTCACTTTGTAAAGTGAAATACTCTAAATTTGTAAAGTGAAATACTCAAAATCTGTAAAGCAAATTGCTCCAAATTTGTAAAATAAGTTGTATCTTTGTTGAGTCAAACGGAAACAAACATCACTATGCCATACATAAATAGAATATCAGACAGAGAGTTACAGGATAAACTTAACTCGGCAGGCGCATTGCTTATTCGTGGAGCAAAAGCATGCGGAAAAACAGAGTCGGCAAAGCAGTTTGCAGGCAGTATTTTGGAGATAGACCAAGACGAACAAATTCCTGTTTTAATTGATACGGCACCCCAACGTTTACTTTTGGGTAAAACGCCGCGTTTAATTGACGAATGGCAAGAGCAGCCCAAAATCTGGAACTATATACGACATGAAATAGACAATCGCAAACAAACAGCACAGTTTATTCTAACCGGCTCGGCAAACCCTGAAGAAAATGTAAAAATACATTCAGGGGCAGGGCGGTTTACTGTTCTTGATATGAGAACTATGAGTTGGCAGGAATTGGGTTTTTCATCCGGCAAAGTTAGTCTTGAAAATCTTTTTGAGGGTAAAAAAATAGATATTTATGACGAGGCAAGCGATTTTGAGTTTATTGTCGAAAAAATAATTATCGGCGGTTTTCCTGCGTTAATTGGAAAAAATGTTAGACAGGCAAGCGATTTAAACCGTGCTTATATTGATTTGCTGGCAGAAATAGATATGAGCAGAGTTTCCGGCGTAAAACGAGATCCTGTAAAAATACGCAGTCTGTTACATTCGCTGGCACGAAATACTGCCACACTAACCGATATTACCACACTTGAAGCAGATATTCAGAATAATAATATTTCACGTCCGACAATTTATGATTATCTTGATGCGTTAGACAGGTTAATGATTACTGAAAATCAACCTGCTTGGAATGTACATATTCGCTCGTCTGCTTCTTTAAGAAAAACGCCAAAACGCCATTTTACGGATGTTTCGCTTGCGGTAGCAGCATTAGGTGTGGACAAAAAAACATTACTGAATGATGTGAAATTTACCGGATTTTTGTTTGAATCCTTAGTAACACATGATATTCGTGTTTATGCACAGGCAAATGATGCAAAAGTGTATCATTACCGCGATTCGAGCGGTTTAGAGGTTGATGCCATTGTGCAAAAATATAATGGCGACTGGTCTGCTTTTGAAATAAAACTTGGTGTAGGGCAAATCGAAGATGCTGCTGCGAGTTTAAATAAATTTGTTTCTATTTTAGACGACAAAAAAATAAGCGCACCTAAATCCTTAAATATCATTACGGGAACGGGGATAAGTTATACCCGCAATGATGGAATAAATGTTATTTCGCTTGCCTCATTGGG
>JAISVE010000079.1 GCA_031271725.1 Bacteroidales bacterium | reverse complement strand
GGCAGGCAGCTGTTTTTTCAATACATTCAAGATGAAAATTATGATAAGGCAATAGAATTGTATAATTATCTAAATGATAAAGTAAGCAGATATAATTGTGATGCTTTTTTATACAGCGAGGATTTAAATTTTGCATGTATTATTGGAGATTGGATAGGATTTTTAATAACAGCAAGAGAATACACAATTAATCAGGAAAGGAAAATGTGTCGTTCTGTTTCCCTTTGGCAGTCCATAGATTTATATGGAGATGTTTCAAAAAATGCAGATATACTCAATAAAGAAGTACTGGAATCGGAATTGACAATAGAGGAAAAAGACTTATTAAGTCTGTATCTTTACTTTAGTAAAAATGGACTACAAGATTATATTTATGAAAAAAAACATAAAGAATTTAAGAAAAAATATCCTACTTCTGCTTATAGTGATTTTGTTAATAGCTATATAAAACCAAGTTCAAAATTTGCAATGACTTTTGGCTTTGGAACTGCCGGAATTTTCCCCATAGGAAAAATGAGGGATTATTTTAATCCTAATGTTGTCTTTGCTATGCAATGGGATGGATATTTTAATAAGTTTTATGTTGGGATGCGGTTTGATATGGGTAACAATATGGCAGTTCAAAAAGATATGTTAAGTACAGATACAAGATACTCAAAAAATATTTATAAAAATCATAATTTTAGTTATATGGATGCGGGGTTTTATTTTGGGTATTTGGTTTTTCAAAATAAATGGTTTCAATTTTCACCGTATATTTATTTAGGAGGATTTGTTCTGGAAAGTCTTTTTTATAAAGGGGATAACAAAGGAGATGAATTCCAAATTTATGATTCGTTTTTTGCCGGACCGGGGCTGCGTTTTAGTTTTAACCCTTTTACTAAAAACAAATTGCATCAATCTTTAGATTTGCGTCTTGATGTTGGTTATGATTATCCTGTTGCATGTAAATATGAGCCTGCAAGGGGGAGTGTTTTTTATGCAAACTTGGCTTTGGTTTGGCGGATAGGCAATTTTTAATAATTAAAACTTAAAATACATGAAAAAAATTATTCACACAGACAATGCGCCAAAGGCGATAGGTCCTTACAGCCAAGCAGTAGAAGCAAACGGAATGGTTTTCCTTTCAGGGCAACTTCCGATAGATCCTTCAACAGGAAAATTTGTAGAGGGCGGAATTAAGGAACAAACAGAGCAGGTATTAAAAAACCTTGGTGCAATTTTGCAACAAGCAGGTTGCTCTTATAATAATGTAGTAAAGGTAACTTGCCTTTTAAGCACAATGGAAGATTTTGCTGCGATGAATGAAGTTTACACCAAATATTTTACTTCAGAATTTCCTGCACGTGCCGCCTACGCAATAAAGCAGTTGCCTATGAACGCATTGGTAGAGATGGAGGCGTTTGCAGTGAAAAATTCCTAAAAACTCAAATTTCTTCGTTACGCTTCACTTGATGTTTAGTTTTTAATCCGGCAACTTTAGCCTCAACGCTTGTTGAATCAGATTAACGTGTTCCCGCTTAACCCTTGCCTTTTTTGCGTAAGTTTTCCATTGCGAAACAACGTCTAATACTTGTTCAATTATAACCTTGCCCTTTCTTACATCTGCTTTTACTGCCATATCCAATAAATCCTTGACAGTAAAATTATCACGTTTTCCATTTAAGGATAATTGGTGTACGCTTGTCCATTGTCCAGATGGAGAATAGGAATAACACAAATCATAAGCAGGGGCGAGCGACCATTCACCATTTCTATCCATAATGAAAGAATGGTTTTTTGTATGGTCGTCATGGTTTCTTGCTATTACATTAAATACCATCCTGCGAAACATTTGTTCAAAGTCAGGATATGGTAAGAATAATTGTCGCATCGTTAAAAAAATCTGCTCGTATGAATGGCGTTCATCCCTGTCGTAGTGCGCCATTGCACATAAGGTTTGGGTATGCAGTTTTTCTCCGGTGTCTGTTCTGTCAAATCGTTTTGTCATAAAGTGAGAATATTCTCCATCATGCAATAGTTTGCAGTTTGTCATGTTTATGCCGCAATCTAAAGCCATTTTATGATAAGCGTATTCTATACGACCTATTCCGAGTGGGTTTTCTTTTAATTTTTTGCCTTCTACACCGTCAAACTTCAACAACCAATATGTAAAGCCATCCGGTGCTTTTACCTGTCCAGAACGTACCTCTTTTGTTTTTTCGTTAAAAGCAATAATAGCTTTGGGCTTTGCTCCACCGGCAGAAGTGCCTACTTTAAGCATATCAACAATTCGTTTATCACCTTTTTGTAAATTGGTTGAAAAACTTTTACGGTTATCCAATACTTGTTTGGCAAGTTTAGTCAGATGCTCTATTTCTATGTTTGAGGATTCATCAAGCCCTTCAATTTCTACCACAGGCTTAAATTCCAAAGCTCCCATTCCGCGTTCGCCAATATAACTTAACCTGTCTAAGGGAGTAACCGAAACAGACATTTGTTTTGCAGCAAACCATTCATCAATAACACTGTTTCCGTAGTCATCAGGCAGAGAGTCGGAAAGTAATCCTGGAAGTCCCTTAAATGTTTTACCTCTGTGAGCAGGAAAAGAAAAAACGGTTTGTCCATTAAAAATATCGCGTAGAGGCATTGTTAATGGTGATATATCCAAACCTTCTTTTACAAAAGAATCAAAAAAACCGATAGTTGCTGTTTGGGTATCGCTATTCCATTGCACTGCTGCTACATCTTTATCCCATAATGTTATTTTTAGTATGGTATCCATTTTATTTTTTATGCTTTATACGTTTGGGAACTTTGCTGCCCAATCTTATTAAATCAGCAGGACTAATGCCTACTTCAGGCAATAGATATTCGAAATTATTAAGCAGTTTCATAGCCCTTAGCACATCAATAAACATAGACATTGAAACCGATTTGCCTTTTTCCATTTGTGCAATGGTAAAGATGCTTATACCTGATTTTTCTGCAAGTTCTTTTTGCGTTAAATTTCTTTGCATCCTGTGCCTCCTGATTCTTTCGCCAAGTTGCTTTAAGGATATTTCATTATTAAAATTACTCCAATCCATTGTTTGCAAATATACGATTTTTTTATAATTTTAATATAAAAATAACAATAGTGAATACTGTTATTAAACGCCTTTTTGGGGGATAAACATAGAATTTACTATTGTTATTTTTATGTTAAGATGCTTATAATAAAAGCAACAAGAGTTAAAAATGGATTTGAGATAAATTTTAATTTAAACTCTGTTCAATGATAGTTTGGTAGAATTCTTTGAGATTATGTCCGGAGGCACGGACTTGTTGTGGGACTATGCTCTGTTCGCTTTGCCCTGGGGTTATGTTTACTTCGAGGAAGTAGGGGAGTCCGGTATTTTGTTCAACAATAAAATCGCAACGCACTACGCCGAAACAGTGTAATATTTCATATACTTTGCGTGAGATAGTTGCTATTTCCGTAGCGATTTCGGCAGAGATTTCAGCGGGAGTTACTTCGCGCGATTTACCTTCGTATTTTGCTTCGTAGTCGAAAAATTCTGTTTGTGAAATTATTTGAGTGAGCGGAAAAACGGTGATGTCTTTCTCGCCAAAACCCTTTGCTGTATCGAAGCCACGCATAAGTCCACAGGAATACTCGTTGCCCGCAATAAATTTTTCAATAATAACTTCG
>JAISVE010000076.1 GCA_031271725.1 Bacteroidales bacterium | reverse complement strand
ACAACAGTTGCCGTAACACGAATTTTATCGTTGCCGAAAATTTTCCTTGTTTCGTTTATAAGCTTTTCCTCCTCACTTGTGTAACCTTCGGCGAGCAAATCGCCACCTATCGCGAGAGAATGCGCATCGAGAAAATCGCCTCCCTGCGGAATTACATTGCGGTTAATCGGATAAGGATAAAAGGGCTCATCTTTTTCCAAATGAGCAATGCCTCTAACGCCGCTGCCGCTCACGGATTGGTAAGTCGAAATAACAAGACGTTTTATTCCGTATGCCCTGTATATCGGTGCAAGTGCCGCCACCATTTGAATAGTAGAGCAGTTAGGGTTTGCGATAATTTTAGTGTCCGCTTTTACATCGTGCATATTTATTTCAGGCACTACAAGCGGAACTTCGGGAGTCATCCGCCAACATGAGGAATTATCAATTACAACGCAGCCTTCCGCTGCAAATAGCGGGGCATATTTTTTTGAAGTTGATGCACCTGCTGAAAACAAGGCATAATCAGGCTTAGCGGAAATAGCATCTTCTACCGAAATAACGGAAATTTCCTTGCCGTTAAAAGTAACCTTCTTCCCTATCGACTTTTCGGATGCGACTGCAATAAGTGTTATATCCGTAACACCGAATTCTTCAAGGACTTTCATCATTACCGAGCCGACAAGTCCTGTTGCTCCTACTACTGCTATTTTCATCTTTTCACAGGCTTCTTAATGTGTGTGCAAAAGTAATAATTTTTGCGTAAAAATAACCGCTGTTAATAACTTTCATTGTTTTTCTCCGTTTTTTCGCAACTCAGTTCGTTATTTATATAGAGGTGGATGATTTCCCCACAGTATAAATAACCTTAAAATATGAAACACAATATCGACAAAACATTCACAAAAGTAGGCAGAATTACAATGCCCATTGCAAGAGCTGCAAGAATGAAAGCAGCGGACATTTATGTTGATGAAAATCACATCAAACATATATATAATAATCACGGAAAAGAACTACAACAATTAGGATTTTCTGCCTTTGAAATGGTTAGAACCATAGTCAGTTCTTTCAACAGAATTTACAAAGCACCAAGAAACGGATTTTATATTGTTGTTTACAGTAAAGACAATAGGAAAACAAAATCGGCAGTAATAGAATTAAACTATTCTGTCAAAAAGGAGTTCTACGAAATAAAGAACTCCGCCCCTTATAGGACGGAGTTCTTTAACAACAGATCTTTGTTGTGGGAAAAGGAGCGCACCCTTTAAGATAGTTGACTTTCTATCTGCCGCTACCACCACCGAAACAAAGTCAAATATTCCGGCTAGCGCGCTACGGCATTGCAAAGGTACAAAAAATAATATAAATAATATGAAACACATTTTTATTTTTCTACTCGCCGCCACACTAACGGCAACAACACTCAAAGCCCAATGGATAGACGATTTTATGCAAGGGCTGGACAATTGGACAGGTACAAAGGAATACTTTTGTGCCGATGATTCGCTGCTGCGTTCTTGCGGTCCGCAGCAGGCATCAAGCCTATACCTCTTACGTCAAATAAATCTGAACAGCCTTAGGCAATGGGAGTTTGCCGTATCGCTATCATTCAACCCGTCAAGCACAAATTATTTGAGAATGTATTTGTGGGCAGACAACGACACAGCCAGCCTTGCGCAAAACGCTCTCTACATTATGCTCGGTGAAACAGGTGGAAAAAACAATTTCCGGCTTTACCTCAGCGAAAACGGCAATGACAGTTTAATTGCAAGCGGAAAAACTACTTACAGCTCTACAAACGGCTGTGCATTTAAACTTCGCATTATACAAGATAAGGGATACGTTAAAATGTACAGTGCGCCATGGGGAAAGTATGATTGGAATAAGGAAACCGACAGTGTTTATCTGCAAAGCCCCACTTCATCAGCAACACAACACACAGGCATCTATCTAAAATATTCAACCGCCACAAGGTTCGACAGGTATGCTTTCGATTATATTTCTTATGGTATAGCCATACCCGATCCTGAGCCTGAACCAGAGCCAACTCCGCCGGACAGCGGAATGGTAAAATTCAGCGAAATCCTGTTTGATGTAGAAACAGGCGAAAGCAAGTTTATCGAAATCTATAATGATTCCGACAGCATTATTGCCTTATCAACACTGGCTTTTGCTATAGAGAACAAGACCGGTTACAGGTTATATCCCTTAACAGACAATTTGCTTCAGCCGAATAGTTACGCAGCCTTTGCCCAAGATCCGGAAAGCCTGTCAAACAAATACACATCCTGCATTGAAAATATTTTTCAATCTCAGACTTTCCCAACCTTAAACGCAAGCGAGGGCACACTCTACCTGTGCAGAATACAGGATACTATTATTCTTGAAAAACTCTATTACAGCAAGGATTTTCACCATATATTACTACCTCAGGCAAAAGGTGTATCGCTTGAAAGAATACGTTTTGACATACCAAGCTTAACTGTAGAGAACTGGCACTCCGCCTCACTTTCCTGCGGCTACGCTACACCAGGTTGTCCAAATTCCCAAGAAAACAAACATGAAAATAAACATCAGGAAAATGATAATGCCTTTTCAATTAGTCCCGAACTTATCACTCCAAACAATGACGGATTAAATGACTACACAGAAATTTCGTGGAATCTGCCACTTAACGGATATGTGGCAACCATAAAGGTTTTTGATGATTACGGCAGGGAAGTTTCAACATTAAAAAAATCGGAAATTATTGCTCCGCAAGATCAAATCCTTTATCATGCAAAAGATAGCAAGGGCAATACACTAAGAAAGGGTATTTATATTATTATGTTTGAACTTATACATCCGGATACGGGAAAAAAGAAAAATTACAGAAAAATATTTGCAATCGGATAAGATGCAGGATATAAGGTAGCAACAGCCTTTGAAAAACTTCGGCTGACAATTCTATATAAAAATTTCGGAAATAATCCGACAATTCAAATTCAAAAAAGTTTTATATTTGAAAAAATTTCATTAACGAACAAGTTTCAAAACCACAAAAAAAATCAATTATGGAAAACTCTTTTTTAGAATCATTCCGTTCGTCAATTATCAACAATTGGGACAATCCTGCCCTTACAGACTACAAAAGCACAACCTTTACCTATAAAGATGTTGCGCGTAAAATTGCAAAACTGCAAATAATCTTAGAGAAATGTGGTGTAGAAAAGGGAGATAAAGTTGCACTTGTAGGCAGAAATTCATCAAACTGGGCTATTGCTTACGTTGCAACTCTGAGCTACGGCGCAGTATTAGTGCCTATTCTGCATGAATTTACTGCTGATGGCATTCATCATATAGTAAATCACTCCGAAGCAAAAATGCTCTTTGTCGGAGAATATGTGTGGGAGAATATTGATCCTAATCAAATGCCTCATCTTGCGGCAATATTCTCATTAAAGGATTTTGATATTTTGCATCACAGAAATGAAAATGCAAAATACGCACGCGAGCATTTGAACCAGCTTTTCGGCGAAAAATATCCCAACGTATTTAAAAAAGAAGATCTTGTTTTCCATAAGGAGGAGCCCGAAGACCTCGCACTTATCTCATATACTTCCGGTACTACCAGCCAGTCAAAAGGCGTTATGCTACCCTACCGTTCCATGTATTCCAACTTGCTTTTTGCAGATGGAGCAATACCTATGAATGCGGGTAACAAAATCGTGGTTATGCTGCCTATGGCACACATGTACGGCATGGCTTTTGAATTTATTTACGAATTTTGCAAAGGTGCTCACCTGCACTTCCTCACACGCACGCCTTCACCAAAGGTTATTTTCGATGCCTTTGCAGAGATAAAACCCAGCCTTATTGTTTCGGTGCCGCTTATTATTGAAAAGATTTTCCGTAAACAAGTACAGCCGGCAATCGGTCGTCCGGCAATTAAGGCACTTCTCTCGGTACCTGTTTTAGATAACGTTGTTACGGATAAAATCCAGAAGCAGTTGTCAAATGCTTTCGGTGGCAACTTCTATGAAATTATTATCGGCGGAGCTGCCTTTAACAAAGAGGCTGACGTATTCTTTAACAAAATGAACTTCCGTTACACAGTCGGATACGGCATGACCGAATGCGGTCCCATCATTACATATTCCGACTGGAGAGAGCATAAACCTTTCTCCTGTGGAAAGGCAACACCGCGTATGGAAATCAGAGTTGATTCTGCCGATCCGAGAAATATACCCGGCGAAGTTCATACACGCGGCGAAAATGTGATGCTCGGTTATTACAAGAATCCGGATGCAACAAAGGCTGTATTTACCGAAGACGGTTGGCTTAAAACAGGCGATCTCGGCGTTATAGATGAAGACGGTTTCCTGTTCCTGAAAGGACGCAGCAAAACAATGATTTTAGGTCCCGGCGGTCAGAATATCTACCCTGAAGAAATTGAGGACAGCCTCAACACTATGGATTATGTTGCCGAATCACTTATTATTGATATGGGTGATGCTCGCCTTGAAGCTTTGATATATCCCGATATGGACGCAACAGATAATGCAGGACTTTCATACAACCAAATTGAGGAAATAATGGAAAAACACCGTGTGGATATAAACAAGTCGCTGCCTGCATACAGTCAGATTACCCGCGTAAGAATTACCAACGAGGAGTTTGCAAAAACGCCGAAGCGCAGCATTAAGCGTTATTTGTATCAGGTGAATAAGCAGTAATGTTTAGGGCTTGTACTTGGAAACGGTAAGTACTTCGGTAGAGTTTTGTTCTAAGAGAAGTTCCCAATTATTATCGGTATTGCGCAGATAGCGTTTTACAAGCATGAGACCGATAAATTGCGAAAGACGGGAAGGTGCGCCTTCAAAGGCAAGACCTGTGGGACCATCACTAATAAAACGGCGAATACGAACAAGGTTTGTTTCGTAAATCAGGTTTTCACTTGCCAAATATCCCCATATTTTCTTCTCATTATTTTTGCACCATGCCCATTCCTTTGGACTATATCCAAGCAAAAGATATTTGTCCGTTTCCGGCAAAACCTCTTCCATAAAACAGAGTATCTTTCCTTCTGCAACAATATAATCCAACAAAGAAGTGGGAGGCGCAATTTGAGGAATAAGCCGCTCGCCGATAGAACGTACTGCGTCAGGAACAAGATATTCCGGCAATAAACGCCTTGAAAGATATTGCGGAATGCCGAAAGAACTGTATTGTTCGGTATTTTCCGGAACGTATAAATCAAGACTAATCCAAAGAATACTGTCAAAATATATTACCCTGTTCATAACATCAAAGTAGGAAATATAAGTATATACTTGCGGGTTTTGAAAATGCGGGAAGATATTGCGAATTTGGTCAAAAGCACTGCCAAATTCCAAACCTAAATCTTCATTATCCTTGTATGTCTTCTTGATTTTTTTATAAACGGAACTTATTTGCGTGTCGGTTATAAATTGTGAGATTTGTTTTGCGTTATTACTGTCATTCAAATCTGCCCCTTGAAGAAAAACCCAATACTCGTCAGAATAAAAAC
>JAISVE010000033.1 GCA_031271725.1 Bacteroidales bacterium | reverse complement strand
CCCCGCCCAGCCCACCACCTACCAACTCTCCCTCTTCCAACTCACCGACATAGACGACAACCTCAAGCGCATAAAGGAAGAACTCCAGGAAATCGACATCAATTCCCTTTCTCCGTTGGAGGCTTTGAATAAACTCAACGAAATCAAAAACCTCTTGTAAGGGCTAAAATCTTCAAATATTTTCGTTGCACTTCACTTATGGCTCGGTCACGTACTTTAGTACGCTCGTTATTGCTTCGCAATGAAGTTGCTATTGCTCGGCAAAGCAAGTAAACTTGCTCTGCCCTCGCTTAACCGCAATTTTCGCCCTTGCGTTCGTGCGCCTCAATCTTTGAATTTTTAGCCCTTACAAGTCTTAGGTGGCGTTTAAAATCTTCAAATTTCTGCGTTATGCTGCGTTTGAAATTCGGTCACGTACTTTTAGTACGCTCCCTTATTTCTGCACTTGCACGCCTTGAACTTTGAATTTTTAGCCCTTACAACCCCTTGGCAACATCTAAAATCTTCAAATTTCTGCGCGCCCGAGATATTTTACGAATTTGAGAAAAAAGCACCCACAACAAGGGACAAAATTTGCCTTTAGCACACTTTTTCGTATATTTATTTCAATTTTTAAAATAGAAGTTGTCAAAAGTTGAATATTGGACAAAGTTAGTAAGGGTAATATCAAAATTTCATAAATATTTTTTAAATTTGATAAACTTAGAAACACCTTACACATGAAGCATTTTGTTTGTATTCTGTTTTTTTGTGCCTGTACATGGGCTTGTGTTTGCGTCTGTACGTCTGCTTCTGCGCAAAACATTCAATCCATTTACTACACTTACGACAATGTTGGTAACCGTATTGGTAGAACTATTGTAGAAGAAGTTCCTCCGAGTCATGCACCCCGCAACAACGCCCCTGCCAATGACAATGACGGCGAGGAAGAACAGGATATTCCTGACGACGCTCTTACTGATAGCGACACGCCCGCTCCCTTACAGGAATATGAAGCAAAAATCTACCCCAACCCCACAGCAGACATTCTAAATATCAAAGTAAATAATTCTGAAATGCTGCGTTATGCCCTGCATGGCAGCACCGGCACAGAGCTATTAAGTGGCATCTTTACTTCCGAAACCACTCTTCAAATAAGCGGTTACGCTCGCGGCATCTATTACCTGAGCATTTATAACGATGCAAAGCCATCAACAGAACGCCGTGTTTGGAAAATCATAAAACAATAATTAAACCATACGGCACAAACAATATACAACATTAAATTTATGAATACTCTAAGACGCACCACTCTCTTAGCAATTTTTTTTGTTGCATTATTTCTTTTTGTCCAACACAGTTTCGCGCAACGTCAAACAGTAATAATAAGTGAAGTGTTATATGACACTCCATTGCCTGAAGCGGCAGGTGATACTTTTGCCCATGACGGTGAGTTTATTTCTTTATATAACTACGGTAATGAAACAGTAGATGTAAGCGGTTGGTATATTCGTTATGATGTAATGAATGGTCTCTATACAATTCCTTCCGGCACAAAAATACTTCCGGGAGGCATTCTGGTAATAGCATATCGTAGTCAAGGCAGCAACTTTGATGTTGCATCCTTTTATTCAAGAGACAGCAATGTCGATATACCTTTTCCTCACAAAGTTCTTTATCAGAATGGTTCAATTTTACCCAACAATGTTTCCTCTATAAAACTGCATGACGCTAATGGTCTCATACAGGATAATATAACTTACACCGGGATTGTTTACAATGGTGAAGAGCCGGATTTTCCTGCTTATATGTGTACGTCTTTACAGCGCAAAACTATCCATATAGACCCAAGTAATGGTTTACATCTTTTCCGTAAAGATGATTACGGTATAGGTACAGTTTGTCTTTTTTCTTTTAATAAAAACTCAACCTTAACCTATACTCATGAAGATGGTCACCAAGTAATAATAGAAAGTTTTGATGAAAGAAACATATACGGCACAGGCAGCTTGGGTAAAGCTCTTCCGGGCAGTTTAAACGTAAGTGCCACCGGCGGTGCCACATATACTATACCTATCGAAGTTCCGCAAGGTGTGCGGGGAATGCAGCCTCAACTTGCCTTGACGTACAACAGTCAGTCGGGTATGGGTATAGCGGGCTTGGGCTTCCATTTGCAGGGTTTGTCTGCAATAACGCGTACTACTCCCAATCTTTTTTATGATGGTTATCGCAGCAAAGAGTTTACGAAATTTATGTTGGATGGTCAGCGGTTAAAGGAACTTTCTCCGCTTTCTCATGATACCGCCATAATGTGGGATGGTGATTTATTTCTCAGTTCTATTTTAAATCCGGATTTTACTGTTTATGAAACGGCAGAAAGTCCAAGTTTCAGTGATATACGCAGAGATCGCAAAAATAACGGCTTTGTGGTAAAAACACGAGAAGGAATAACTTTAGTTTATGGTTATGGTGATAATTCTTCTTTGCACCATTCAAAAACAAATCAAAAACTCTCTTACCTGCTATTCAAAGCAGTTGATGGCTATGGTAATGACATAGTCTATACTTACCAAGAGAACGGTGGTCAAAAATATATCCAAAATATAAATTACGGTGGAACAGAAATAAGATTTATCTATATTTCAAGTCCAATACAACAAATAAAGTATCTAATCGGTGGTCATGAAATAAGTGATAATAAATTGCTATCCAAAATAGAAATTCGTTCTAACGGTGAGCTTGTTTATTATTATGAATTGGACTATGAAAGCCCGGTTGAGAAAGCATACACAATATTAAAAACTGTTCGTAAAGTTTATCAAGGAGAAAGCTATGGTGCCCGTGAGGAATTGCCCTTGTCTTTTCTTTGGAGTAATGCTAATACAGACGCGGGAAATATAGTTATGAATGGGGCTCTTGTATCCAAGGGTGATTATAATTTTTATGATGAAGAGGATCAACTGCCTGACGACGACGACAATTATAATAATCCCCCTAAACGCAACAGTTCCTATGTAACAGGTGATGTTGATGGTGACGGTTCTGCGGAGGTTATACGTTTTGGATGGAAAAATGTGAGTGTATATCGTAATGAGGTTCGTTGGTGGGGTAGTAATACTGGTATTGCTTATGACGCAGATTTTGCACTTTCTCCTTATGGTTGGAGATATCCAAAGAATCCATGTTATGTTATAGATATGAACGGTGATGGCTGTGGTGACTTGGTTGGTAGAGCCAATCAGCAAATCTCTATTTCATATTCAAATGGTTTTATTCCTGTGCATCGAGATCGTTTCATGAACGATCAATTTACTAAAACTGTGTCAATAAAAGATTTCGGCGTTAATGCATCCGGCAATTGGGATAAAATTGAGGAATGTCCTGTGCTGTTTGGTGATATTGATGGTGATGGTTTTAATGATGTTGTAGGTGTAAATAATAATGGTTGTAAAATCTATCGCTACGATAATGTACGAGATACTTTCTATTATTACAATTCTTTCAGTGATCGTTTTATAAACTCTATTATTGATAAAAAGAGCAATATTACCCGCCGTTATAAACTATTGGATATTGACGGCGATGGTAAAGCAGAGCTTCTCTCTCTCAATAATGTATTAGAGGAAGTAAAGCCTGCTGGTCTTGGTAATGATTATGTAAAAGAATATTTCAAAATCTACGCTGTTTTTGGCTTGGATGGTGATTTGTCCTCCGATAATGTGAAAACAATTTATAGAAGCAGAGATGAAAAACATAACAAACGGAATGCTAATAACGTGAATGACCGTTTCTTCGGTGATGCCAACCATCATTTATTTGGCGATTTAAATGGTGATGGTCTGATTGATCTTGTTGCGGCGGATTATAAGTATTTTAATATTTTTTATTCTCGTGGTACCGGTATTTATGAAACAACCCCCGACTTTTCAAGATGGCTTCCCTATCCTTCGACTTTTGAAGGAAAACTTTTACATCAAAAGCCTGTTTCTCTTGGAGATATTAACGGTGATGGCTTGTTAGATGTAGTTGGCTTCACTGATATGGATAGTGACCCTGAGGCTCGGTTAGTTGTGTTGTTAAACACAGGAAATAATTTTGTTAACAAATTGTGGGGATATTGGAATAAAGGTAGTCTAACTATAAATGAAAATACAGATATATATGGCCATAAAAAAGAGAAGTTGTTATGTGATTTTAATGGTGATGGTATTTCTGATGTTGCTACCGTTGTTTACGGCAATAACGATATATATATTTCAAATAGTCGCAGACAGAGAGACTTTCGTCAATTGACAGGCATTTCTGATGGTAGTGGTGTAAACACAAATATAGTTTATACCAAATATAAAAAGACACAAGCCGATATTTACGCTTATCCTTTCCGCGAAGTCAGCGGTTTGGATGTCGTGAGCGATGTAAAGACCACCACTCCCGATAGCACAGTTGTTTCCCATCAAAAATATGACTATAATCGTGTTGTTGCCGATATTAGGCGTGGAGGACTGCTGGGCTTCCTCTCTACAACGGTAACTGATGTAGTTAATAATACAAGTGCCGCCACTACTCAGCAGTTAGATACTAAGCGTTCAATATTATATCCCCAATCCGTTTCAACATATTTACATAACGGCAACGAAAAAGAATTATTAGGCACAGAAAGCTATTACTACAGGGAGATAAAACTTTCTTCTCCTCGTGATACTGTAAAATATTTATCTCAAAAGAATTTATACGATACTGAAAAAAAATTCACAAAGGAAATAAAATATAATATGGATAGCGAGGGCTATAAGACTAAAGAAACATCTTCCATATTAGTCCCCGCAACAGCAATAATAACTGAACCTTGGGAGCCTTTATCTTCTCCTTCTTTTACGCACCCCGAAGTAGTCCAAAGCGAAAATAAAGTAGAATATGGAGACTATAGATATGGCGAAAGTTCATCGGGCAATAAAAGTACTTTTAAATATCCTCATATAAAAATAACTACGTCCGGCTATGCAGGCAGATATTTGAGAGACACTATTTATTATACTTACAATGAACAGGGTGATATATTAACCGAGACAACTAAGGAGGGTACTATTGAAACTGAATATGATAATTTTTTTGGCTTGCCGTGGGCAGTAACATTTATCCCTAAATACAAGCCTGATAGTTCAATAACAACTTATTATGACTATACTGATGACTACCGGTTTTTGAACTATACTGATGACGATAGAGACAATAAAACGACAAAAGATTATGACCTTAAATATGGCAGACTCAAGAGCGAAACCGATATTTTTGGCAGGAAAAAATCCTACAGTTACGATAATTACGGTAGATTAAAAAGCATAACGGATGAAGACGGTGTCATAACAAGTTTTACTGAAACAATTAATACTGCAAATCCGGGCGGTAGAATAATTCATAGCAAAAGCTCTCCCGGCTCATGTATCTATACTTATTATGATGTGCTTGGCAGGGAGGTAATGACAAGAACCGAGACTGCTGACGGTGTTATAGTAACCGAAACGGTTTATAATAATAAAAATCAGGTAGTAAAGAAAAGTGAACCGTATTTTGAGGGCGAAGTCAATGAAGATACGGCTTGGTATTATTACACTTATGATAATTTAGGGAGGCTAACACAGACCGAATATCGTGGCGATATAACAACCTACGCTTACGACAAGTTAAAAACTACTGTTATCGAACACGTCGGCACATCTGAAAGCAGAACAACTTCCAAGACCTATAATGCCACAGGAGATGTAATAAATGTAACAGAACCGTCAGGTCAAATAAACTATCATTACTATTATCCAAAACTCCCAGACACTATAAAGAGCAACGGAATAAAGACCGTGATAACGTATGATGATTGTGGCAGGCGTACTTCCATACTTGACCCTTCTGCCGGTTTAACAACTTTTGACTACGACAATCAAAACCGCATAATAGAACAAATAGACGCCAATGGCACTGAAATATACTATTTCTATGATAAATATGGTCGTGAGAAAGAAAGAAGGGTAATGACTGAAGATTATTACAATGGCCTAATGATAAGAAATAACTATGATAAAAAAGGGTTGTTGTTGGAAAGCAGTATAACAAGTATGGATGATTATGACGTCTATGATGTAACAACTTTATATGATTACGACGACGCGGGCAGACTGATTTTTGAAACACAGGAGTTAGAGTCATTATCAGATGAAATCAGTTTTATCACGAGTTACGATTATGATGAGTATGGTCGGCTAAGTTTAAAACTTTTTCCCAACGGCTTTGGCATAGAATATAAATACAATACTTATGGTGAATTATCGCAGATAACAAATCTTAAAAACGGCAGCAATATTTGGCAGCGTGGCGAAAGAAACTCACGAGGACAATACAAATCTTCAACGCTTGGTCGTAATAATTTTTTTAAGCGATCTTCTTATGATGCATGGGGCAATGTTACCGGAAGTTCTTTATTAGTCGGTATGTCGTTTTCTGATTATAGAACTTACACTTACAGCGGTGCAAATCGTCTAATGAACAGTCGTGGCGGTGGCAGTCAGGAAATTCGTGGTATGCCAACAATACCCAATGCTTCTGACTTTAGTTGGAATGAAGACTTTGATTATGATGATGAGAATCGTTTAGAAAGTTGGTTATATTCCTTCAATAATCAGATAATAGATGGGACGTCTCATGTTTATGATGCAAATGGGAATTTAACCTATAAGAGCGGTATCGGCAATATCAGTTATTATGCCGGCAATCCTTATCGCATAGATCAAATAACAGCCCCTTCAGGCTCTACAACTCTGCCAAGGAGCAAGGAAGTTGAAAAACACTTGTATCATCAAACAATAGCCTACACACCCTTCCAGCGTGTAAGAACAGTCATTCAGGACAGCAATAATACAGACTTTATCGACTCAGAAAAAAGGACAGACTTCACCTACAATGCGAACTACGAACGCGTAAAAATGCGCATTACTTCTAACGGCAGTCTGCTAAAGCAGAAGTATTATGCGGGTGATTATGAGATTGTGCAGACCTACAAGTTTGAGAATGGAATAAAGATGGCTCATGAGACCGATATATGTTATATCCGCACTCCCGAAGGCTTGCAGGCAGCGTACAAACGTGAACTTCCTCCCGGAAAGGTAAGTATCGGCGGTATGATAAACAGCAGTGCTGTTGGTGAAATGTATTATTTCGGCACCGACCATGCGGGTAGCATCACGAGCGTAATTTCTGATGACGGTGAAGTTTTGGAACGTTACCAGTACGATGCCTGGGGCAACAGACGTGTTTCTGATGAAATCTTAAATCATTATCCCCGTACAAACCCCACACGTGAGGAGATGCGGTATTTGGTTTTGTATGAACCCTTGTTTGATAGAGGTTACATCGGCGAGGAACACATAGATTTGTTCGGTTTAATCAACCTCAACGCCCGTCTTTATGACCCTGTCTTGGGGCGCTTCCTAAGTCCCGACCCTTACGTTCAAGCCCCCGACATGTTGCAGAACTTTAACCGCTACGCTTACGGGCTGAATAATCCGTTGATGTATTCTGACCCGAATGGCGAGTTTTGGCAGATTTTGATAGCAGCAGCCGTAATAAGCGGAGTAATAAATTGGGCAGCAAATGGCGCACTTTTTAATTTGCAAGGTCTTGGACATTTTGGTGTCGGCCTTGCAGTAGGTTTAGGAGCCGGAGCATTAGGTTGGGGAGCAAGTTTTATCAATGTTCCCGGAATTATTGGCGGTGCGTCGGTTGGTGGGAGTATAGGAGCAGGTATAGGTTCCTTATCCGGTATAACTTTGAATGGATTTAATAATTTACTCTCCGGACAAAACTTTTGGAATAATTCAGGGAAGGCAGCCGCTGTTGGTGCACTGGCTTTGGGTACCGGAGGCGCAATAGGTGGCGGTGTGAAAGGTTATCAACTGTCACAACAGCGAGGATTAAACTATTGGTGGGGAAATAAAGTGAAATGGGGCAGAACACAATGGTCATTTTTTACTTCTGAACTGCCGTATGAAACAATAAGTTGGGATATAAAAGACATTGGTCGATTGTATAGTGATGACAATAACTGTGTGCCTATTTCTCTTGTTGAGGCTGATAATTATTTTGGCGGAAGTGCTTCTTATGACTATTTTAAGGATTTTACTGGCTATGTACAAGATGTTGGGGTAGTACATAGAGATGATCGCCATATCTATAAACGAGATTTTCTATCAGTTAGATTTGGAACTCAATATTTAGGCAGTTCTGCACTTGCTGAGTCAGAAAAACAAACAATACGTGATATAAAAAGTGCAGGCTGGTTAATTCATACTAATATGCCTTATAGAGGTGGAAGACACGCAGATAACTTACGCTCAATAAACTATTACCATTCTGGAAAAGTTGTACTCAAATACAGAATAGGCAGTTACAGATTACCTTCTGTTAATAATGATTGGTGGTTCTATATATTAACAGGGCTGAAATAATCAATCAAGTGTGAAATGAAAATAATCATTATAATATCTATAGTTTTATTTTTTGCAAATAAAACAAATGCTCAATGGCGTGAATATATTGCAACTTATCCCGATATAGAAAGAGAGTACTATCCAAATGTAAAAGTTATAAAGAGGAAATCTTATGGCGATAAAGAAGGAAGAAAAGGATTTTGGCAAATGATGAAACTTGATGAAAAAGGACGGGTTATAGAAAAACAATTTAATAGAAAAAGAAACTTAGGCAGGATAGAAAACTTTGTTTACAATTCAAACAACGACATATTATATCACATTATTACTTATCCCAATCGTATAAGTGATACTGCTTTTTGTTATAAGTATAATTATGAAAATGGTAGAATCATCTATGAAAAATTTATATATCTGTCATCAAACGATTCTACTGTTATACAATTATTGAAGAATTATGCGGATACAACTTTAGTTTATTTAGAAAGATATTATTATCATAGAAAAAGAACAAACGTAACAGATATTAACGAGACTAAGTATATTTTGCACTATAAAGATAAACATTTGGTTAGACTTGAAGAGATTAAGGAATACGACAAACTAACTAACTTCTTAGAATATTATTCAAATGGTATGCTAAAGCGTCAAAAGACGGAAACAGCGTCTGGCAAAAAAATTGTATCTACTGGGGGACATTTTGGAATGGATATGTTTTATAAATATAAATATGATAGATTTGGACGGGTTAAGAAATATTATTTAATTATAGAAAAAAAGAAATATAAAATGGCAAGTTATAAATATTACGAGAGATAATTATGGGAAAGATGTACATAATATTATTGATGGGCATTTTCTCTACTCATACTTTGTTTAGCCAGATACTTATTGAGCGTATTGAAGATACTTACAATGCTCTTGATTCTATTTCCTATATTGAAAATATCATATCATCGTACAAAAAAGATGTGTTAAAGGGAAAGAGAGAAATGAAAGATTTAGTATTAGAACTTCGTGGAGTTTATGATAATATGGATTCTATTCAAAGACAAAATATACTTGACAGCATTATGAAAAATGATACAATTGTGTTTACATATAAAGAATATCTGACAAAGCAAAAAGTGTGGAAAGAGATATATAATACATTTGCAGTAGCAATGGCTAACGCTAATTTTAATATTATGTATTCTAAAGACTCTATTGAAAAATGCAATGCGCTTGACAGTATTTCGAGGTAGTGTCCATAATTTTGTGTAAATGTAAAGTTTGGTTGCTGTTTCATATTAAAATTCTGTCTGCAAAAATAGTTATAAATTGATTAAAAATAAGTTGGAAAAAACGGCAAAATTGACCCCCTAAAAACGTTTAATGTTGACCCCTCTAAAACGGTTTAAATTGACCCCTCTAAAACGGTGTAAATTGACCCCCTAAAAACGGTTCAAATAGCCCCCCTTCTTTTCGTCAAAAAAAGTTGTTCATTTAATTATTTTGTGAGCCAAAATTTTGTTAGTTTTTGTAAAATTTCAAAATCTAACGACTATGTCAAACAAAAGTATCAGTATGAACAAATTACGTACCATCATCCGCCTGTATGAAGAACAAACAGGCATAAAGTCCATCTCCAATCTGTCTCGTACCTCACGCAACAGTGTAAAAAAATATATCCACAAGTGGAATACCATGGGTATGAGCTATGATGACTTTCAGCGTTTAAGCGACTCTGATATTTACTCTTTATTTTGCGTAAAGGCTGACGCTAAAGTTCCCAATCCTCGTTTGGAGGAGTTGGAAAGTCTTCTGCCTGCTATTTGTAAATCTCTGAGTCGTAAAGGCATGACTATTCTTCAACAGTGGCGTGATTACCGTGCCTGCCATCCTGACGGTTATGAGTTAACTCAATTTCAGTTAGCCGTTCAGCGTTACCGCAAGATAAGCAACCCTTCAATGCGTATGGAGCACAAAGCGGGCGACAAGATGTTTATTGACTATACGGGTGATAAGCTGTGTATTTATCCTTATGGTGAGCAGCCTCGTGAGGTTGAAGTTTTTGTCTGTATTTTGGGTTGCAGTTTGTTAACTTATGTTGAAGCGACTCTAAGCCAGAGTAAGGAAGACTTTATAAGTTCTTGTGAGAACGCTTTTTATTATTACGGCGGAGTTCCTCGTGCCCTGGTAACTGACAATCTGAAGGCAGCCGTTATCAAGGCAGGTCGTTATGAGCCTGTTCTAAATACGGAGTTTGAACGTTTTGCCGAGCATTACGGTGTAGTAGTAGTTCCAGCTCGTGTTCGCAAGCCCAAAGACAAATCTCTGGTGGAGAATGCTGTAAAACTTACCTACAAAGATATTTTCACCCGTATAGAGGGTTTGCACTGTCCCGACCTTAAATCCTTAAATGCCGCCATACGTTCTGCGCTTGAACTTCACAACAATGGCTGTTTGAGTGGTAGAAATTATTCTCGCCGGAGTTATTTTGAAGATGTTGAGAAAGAAGTTCTCTCTCCACTAAATCCTATCCGCTATCAACTCAAGAAGCATATCATGGCAACTGTGGGCAAAGACGGCTATATACGCCTTGGTGAAGACGTTCATTATTACAGTGTTCCTCCTGCCTGTATCGGTAAAAAACTTCGCATAAGTTATACCGGCAATGAGGTAGAGATTTTTGACGGTTATCGTCTTGTTGCAAGCCATATCCGCAACCGTACCTTATACCGCCACACTACCAATGCCGAACATTTGTCAGCTCATCATAAAGCGATAATGGCATGGTGTCCCGAGAAGTTTATAAGAGAGGCTGCCGAGCTCCACGAAGACGTAGAGCATTATATCCGCAGGATATTGTAATTAAACCGCTATGTAGACAAATCCAACAAATTATGCTCCGGTATCCTTGCTTTGGCTCGCAAGGCAGGTGCAAGCCGTTTGGCGGCAGCCTGTCGATTGGCAGACAGTTATGGTATCTACAATTATCTTGAAATAGAAAATATTCTTAAGACTCAATCCGAATTTACAGACACGGTAGAGCCCGTTGCCGACATCCCTGAACATGAAAATATACGTGGAAAAGAGTATTACAATTAAAATCAACAATAAACTAAAATAAAAAGATTATGAACAATCATCAAACATTAGACCGGCTGCGTCAAATGCGGCTGTACGGCATGCACGATGCCTTTAAGACATCCCTGGAAAACACTCTCAAGGAACAGATGACCCAAGACCAGTTTATCGCACACCTTGTGGCAAGCGAATGGGACAACCGCAGAAACCGCGCCGTAGAAAGAGCCATCAAAGCTGCAACATTCCGCTACAGTGCTCTTGTGGAAGAGGTGGACTACTCTTTTGAAAGAGGACTTGACCGTAATCAGGTGGAAAGACTTGCAGCAATGGATTTTGTTAAAGAAAGAAAAGACTTGTTTATTACAGGTCCAACAGGTACAGGAAAGAGCTATCTGGCTACTGCTCTGGGATATAAAGCCTGTCAGGAAGGATATAAATCCATTTACGCATCAACAGGAAAACTTATGAGCCAACTGAAAATAGCAAAGGTAAAAGGAACAATACTCAGTGAATTTAAGAGATTGGAAAGATGCGACTTGCTTATACTTGACGACTTTGGCATTCAAACCTTTGACTCACAGGCAAGGGGAATACTTATGGATATTATAGAAGACAGACATCAAAAACGCTCCACCATTATTACTTCACAAATGCCGGTAAAGGGATGGTATGATGTTATTGGGGAAAAAACTATTGCCGATGCAATACTTGACAGGCTTGTACATCAAGCATTAAGAGTTGAATTGTACGGAGAATCTATCAGAAAGAGAAAAACGAATAATCAAAATATTGAAAAATGAAAATTTTAATGTATTTTTGCGGAAAATTAAATTTTAATCAACACATAATAGTATGATTTTTGACCACAAAATAAATAACAACTTTTTACCTTTTTCGAAGGATAACTTTAGGGGGTCAAATTAAAACGTTTTTAAGGGGTCAAGTTAACCGTTTTTTGCAACTGATGCCACTTTAGGTAATATAACTTATCAAATAAACCAATTTATAATGCCTCTTGCCAATGCTTTCAGTGGCGAGGCAAACATAATTTTCTATTACGCCGGACATGGTATTCCTGACGAAACGACTAAAACTGCCTATCTGCTTCCAAAAGACGGCGATGTTAGAAATTTAAAGTCTGCGTACAAGTTAGACGACCTGTACAAAGTGTTGGGCGACTCTCGTTTTAAGAGTGTAACTGTGTTTTTAGATGCCTGTTTTAGCGGTATTCGTCCGAGCGAAAACGATAAGGGCGATGGTTACTTGGCTTCTCGCGATGCCGGTATTGCTGTGGAAGTTGATGGAGGCACTCCGCTTGGGAATACTGTTGTTTTTTCTGCTGCACGGGGGAACGAATTTGCTTACCCCTATCCCGATAAAGAACACGGCTTGTTTACATACTTTTTGTTAAAAAAGTTGCAGGAAACCAAGGGCGATGTTGCGCTTGGCGATTTAGGCAAATACATCACAACCCAAGTGCTGCAAACCTGCATCAAAATTAAGGTGCCAAGTCAAACTCCTACCATAAACCCTTCTTACAACTTGAAGGAGGAAATTTGGAAAAATATGAAGTTAAAATAAACGGTATTTACACTAAAAGAAAAACTCCTTGTGAGCAGTTCACCATCTAACGAGGCTGAAACACAAGGAGCAGTCTTAACAGTTTTACGAAAGATTGTTTCCGTAAAACTTTCTATCGACATAAATTTTGACGTGCCCCGCTTTGCTTTGCTCTATGCAACATAAAGAATGATTATCTTTGTAACGTTAAAATAATCAAAAATCTATGGATTGGCTTATAAACCTTTTTACAGGCAGTGGCGTTGCCCATACGGTATTGCTGTTTGCGCTTGTTATAACAATTGGCATTTTGCTCGGCAAAGTAAAAATTTTTGGTATTTCGCTCGGTATTGCCTTTGTACTTTTTGCAGGACTTGCGGCAGGACATTTCGGCTTAACCGTAAACCATGAAATACTTGAATTTGTCAGGGAGTTCGGACTCATCCTCTTTGTTTATTCTATCGGCTTGCAAATGGGACCGAGTTTTGCCGCTTCATTCAAAAAAAGCGGTATTACGCTTAACATGCTTGCAATGGGTGTTGTGTTTCTTGGTGCAACAATAACGGTTATCATTCATTATATAATGGACATTCCCATACAGACGATGGTGGGAATTTTATCCGGTGCGGTAACAAATACTCCCGGTCTTGGCGCAGCGCAGCAGACTTTTCTTGAAATAAATAATGGTGTTGATGATCCAAGTATCGCTCTGGGTTATGCAGTTGCCTATCCGCTTGCGGTTGTGGGAATAATTTCGTGTATAATACTTATGCGTGGGCTTTTTAAGATAGACATGGAAAAGGAGTGGGCAAAGATAAATGATAAAGCCAAGTCTGACGGCTATGTGGAACTTGTTTCATTAGAGATAAAAAATCCTTCCGTATATGGTAAAGACATCAACGAAATACATAAAATGTTCAAACATCAGTTTGTTATTTCAAGAGTATTGCGTGCAAATGCGGAAGGTGTTGAAATTGCAAGTTCTTCAACTGTCTTAAATGAGGGCGACAAAGTGTTTCTGGCAATGCCGGCACGCGAAAAAAATGCGGTGAGCAATTACCTCGGCGTGCCCATAAGCATGCAGCAAGCGGAATGGGAAATATTGGACAAAAAATTAATATCAAGGCGAATTCTGATTACAAAGTCGGGAATAAACGGCAAGCAGTTGCGTGCCCTTAACTTACGCAGTATTTACGGGGTCAATATCACAAGAGTAAATCGTTCCGGGGTTGATATTATTGCAGATGCGTGCCTGTCTTTGCAGGTAGGAGATAAGGTTACGGTTGTTGGCACAGCTGAGGCAATCAAGAAAGTAGAACATCTTTTGGGCAATCAAATGAAACGCTTGAATGAGCCGAATCTTGTTCCGATTTTTATAGGTATTTTTCTCGGCATACTTGTGGGCAGCATTCCGTTTGCAATTCCCGGAATACCGCAGCCGATAAAACTCGGACTTGCCGGAGGACCGCTTATTGTGGCTATTTTGATAAGTATTTTCGGTCCTAAGTATCGTCTTGTAACATATACAACAATCAGTGCGAATTTAATGTTGCGTGAAATAGGAATATGTCTGTTCCTTGCCTGTGTGGGTATTGGTGCAGGTGGAAATTTTGTTTCAAGTATTGTGAACGGCGGTTATGCGTGGATAGGATACGGCTTTATTATAACAATGCTTCCGCTGCTTATTATAGGGATAATAGCACGTGTATTCTGCAAACTTAATTATTTTGAACTTATAGGTTTGCTTGCAGGCAGCACTACCGACCCGCCGGCAATCGCTTATTCCAATGCAATAGCAGGAAATGATACTCCTTCCGTCAGTTATGCCACCGTATATCCGCTAACAATGTTTCTGCGGGTTTTATCGGCTCAAATGCTAATCTTGTTTTTCTGATACGGCCAAAGTGCCGTCAAAGTGTAGCCAAGTGTAAAAGCATTTGTAAAATATGACGAGTTTGAAATTATAACAAATAAGAATATGAAGAAAACTTTTTCTATAATAATATTTCTTGCAGGTATTGTGAGTGTTAATGCTCAGAAGTGGGCAAAAAGCGATACTCCTGAATTGCAACGCATAATGCAAATTTATTACGGCGGCAGCGTAAGCCAAACAATTTCGGTATCTGAAATAGACAGCATAAAATTTATTTCGGATGATGATTGGCTTTCGCAGTTAAAAGACAGCATTTATACGATAGGTGATGTTTCGTTCACCATGAAATATATAAAGGGTGGCACTTTTACTATGGGCTGTACAGACGAACAGGGGAGCGATTGTTGGGATAACGAAAGTCCTGCTCACTATGTAACTTTATCTGATTATTATTTGGGTGAGACAGAAGTAACGCAGTTATTATGGAAAACAGTAATGGGTAGTAATCCAAGTTATTATCAGGAGAAAACAAATGCCGCTTATGCAAACAGAGAAAATTATCCTGTTGAAATGGTGTCGTGGAATAATATAGTAGGTGTTTCGGGCGAAATTGGCTACAGTATAAATGGTGTTGATTATCATAAAGACGGCTTCTGCTATAAGTTAAGTCAACTAATTGGTGGCGGAAAGCAGTTTCGTTTGCCTACTGAAGCAGAATGGGAGTATGCGGCGAGAGGTGGCTCAAAGGCTAAAAAACAAACAAAATATTCGGGGAGCGATAATTTAAGCGATGTTGCTTGGTATTGGAACAGTCTTTTAAGTCAAACGCCTAACACTGCGGGCTACGGAACTCAAGAAGTTAAAACAAAACAGGCTAACGCTTTAGGCATATATGATATGAGTGGAAATGTTTTTGAATGGTGCAGTGATTGGTTTGAAAATTACAGCAATGTTGCGCAAACAGATCCTACAGGTGCTGAAGATGGTTCTACCAAAGTACTTCGCGGTGGAATTTGGAGTTATGATATTCCAAGTTATTTTCGTGTTTCATATCGCAGTAATGGCGGTACTGCTTTGAATGACCTTTTCTTTGCTACCGGCTTTCGCCTTGCCGTAAACTCAGATTAAGCCGAAAATTTCATAATCCGTGTGATTTTTAATGCTGAGATTAGGCAGGATATTCCTATATAACAAATTAAGTTTTAGAAAAAATAACTACCTTTGTTAAAATCAAAAAA
>JAISVE010000031.1 GCA_031271725.1 Bacteroidales bacterium | reverse complement strand
TCGGCACTCTTGGTTATTGCTACTATGCCGCCTATTGCAGTGTAGATAAGTGTTACCGATAAAGCGAAAATAAGTCCTTTCAATATGCCCTTACTTCTACCTTTTGCACCGCTGTCAGTATCTATAAAAAATGAAACCGTCATCGGTATCATCGGGAAAACGCAGGGTGTTAAAACAGCAAGCAAGCCCATAAGTACTGCTGTTAGGATAAAGCCCCAAGAGACACCTGCGCCTGCATCTTCAGTGTTGCCGTTTATTGCATTGTCTGTTGTAACTGTAGCTGTATTGTTAGAGGCTGTAACTTCGGAAGTCTCTGTAACATCGGCAACAGCCATTGTATCGCTTTCTGCAACCTCACCCGCAGCAATCTCAGCTCCCACCTTAACATCAAAGGCAAAGTCAATATCAGTAAAAGGAATACATGTTTCCTCATTGCACACTTGATAGTCGATAGTACCTTTTATTTTAAAATCATTTTGCGTATTTATTTTGATACGCTGCTTAAAGGTTGCGTTGCCCCCAAAATATGCAATTTTAGTCCCGAAAATATCATCAACTCCTTCTTTAGGTTTTGGTGATTCGGAGATTGAGCCCACACGCGTAAAATCTTTTGATGACGGAAAATTAAATACAGTCGGAAGCGGTCCACCCGCCTCAAGATGTTGTGAATACAAATGCCAATCACCGGCAATTTTTGCCTTAAAGACAAGAACTGCTTCACCGTCTTTAACATTTTCAACAGTGTAGTTCCATTTTACAGGATTCTGCGGAGCTGCATTACCACCGGCTGAGGGTAGTTGGGCAAAAACAGCATTAACGCTAAAAAAAGATAATAATAGAAAAAAATTTTTAGTTTTCATATAATTTTTAAAGATTTTTAATTACGAATATACGCATTTTTTTGCTTAGTGTTGTTTTTCAACAAGTGCATAATATTTAAAATTTCACCTATATTTACCAAAACTCACAAAAAAACACAAGTAAATGAAATATTCCGAATTTAGAAAATATTTTGCATCCTTTGGATGCTTTTTTGTAAATCAAGTGCTTGCAGCTATGCCTAATTTTGATTGCAAAAAACTTGAACACTGGCGCAGACGTCAACAAATAATAAAATTACGACAAAACTTTTACGCACTCGGAGAGTGTGCCATGCTGCCAAATTATAAACTCTATCTATCAAATTGTATTCACCAACCATCTTATATAAGTTTCCGTTGTGCACTCGTATTTCATGGCATGAGATCCGATAAAATTTACAACGAAAATACTGAAATTACTGCTATATCAACAATAAAAACAACTGCATTTAGAAATGATATTGGAGTTTTTGCATACAAGAAGATAGAACCTAAATTGATGTTCGGATATGAGCAACATCCCTTTAGTAATCCGGGAAGTCGCAGTATCAGCATAGCAAAACCTGAAAAAGCATTACTTGATATATTTCACATCCACCGTCCAAACACTCAGCAAGATATTAAGAAATTGCAAATTGACAAGTCTTTTGTTCGTAATAAAATAAATCCCAACAATCTGCTTCAAATGGCAAAGCTTTATCACAGTAAGGCATTGCTGAGTAGGATCGATTTGTTTAGAAGTATTTATGGAATTTAAATTTTAATCGACTTTAAAGGATTTTTGATTCAAAAAATACAAATAAGAAAATAGCGGATATATTACTACTGCAAGAGCGATACCGAGAAAATTGAACAGTATTGTTGCGACAATTGCAAGCAAAATAAACAGGTAAATTATCCACTGCTTGCCAAATGACCAATCTTTTATTTTAAATGAAAACATTTTCATGTTGCATACAAGCAAAAAGGAAAATATCACCGAAATAATTACAAGTTGCACCGGATCCCAAATAAAAAAATCAAATTTCCAATGTGCCGAAAGTGCTGCCCAAAATAAAGCATTTGCCGGCGTTGGCATTCCCTTAAAGTATGTGCGTTGCTCGGTATCTACATTGAATTTTGCAAGACGGTATGCAGAAGCAAGTGCTATTATAAAAACGATATACGCCCAATATGGAGTTCCTGCAACAGTTTGGGTTGAATAGCGCACCATCACAAACGCCATTGAAGCAGGCACTACACCAAAACTTACCATATCGGCTAAGGAATCAAGTTGCATTCCAATATTACTACTCGCTTTAAGCAATCGTGCTACAAGCCCATCAAGCACATCAAATAATGCGGCAATACTTACAAGTATTGCAGCCCACATCATTCTTTCCTGAAATATATTGATTAGTGCGAGGCAGCCACAAAATAAATTTCCGAGCGTCAATAGATTAGGGATTTGTTTTTTCATGTTTGCAAAGATAAGGTAAAATTTTACCTTTATTGCTTCGCAATGAATATACTTCGCCTCAAAAATACAAACAAGTTTGCATTTTGTTCGGCTTAATCGTATTTATTGCTTCGCAATGAATATACTTCGCCTCAAAAATACAAACAAGTTTGCATTTTGTTCGGCTTAATCGTATATTTGCACCCGCAATTGGTTTCACAGAAATTTGTAAAACTTCAAAGGTCAAGGCGCACAAACGCAGTGGTGAAGGGAGCGTACTAAAGTACGTGACCAAGCCACAAGTGCAGTGCAACGCAGAGATTTGAAGAATTTACAAATTTCGGAACTAAGAGGGAAGCAGGTGAAAATCCTGCACAGTACCCGCTGCTGTAAGTCCTTTGAAAATTTTCAAGAATTTTCAAATTTGGTCTAATAAATCTTTTACCACTGTATCGAAAGATATGGGAAGGTAGTTAGACCGGGGATAAGTCAGAAGACCTGCCAAGTTGCATTTAATAAATTAAGGTTTCGTGGAATAAAACCTTAAACATAATGAAAGCAGGTATCATATCTTTTTTATTTATTATTTGTATAGTGTTTGTGTTTCAAACAGCAAGCACGCTGCATTCTTGCGGCATTTCTGCAATTTATCACAACTACAATAATACTTTGCGTGTCGAAGGCGGAGTTTACACAATGTTTAACGTAGAATCGGGCTCGTTAAACATTGGTAACTCCGCCGGCGCAAAATCATATCCAATCAAAAATTAATCGTTAAAAATAAAAATCGAAAATGAAAATGAAAAAACTTTTACTGTTACTCCTGCTTCTCTTTGCAGGATGTTTTGCGCAACAAACTTATGCTGCATTTGATCCAGCAAGCGGAATTTTTTATCTAAAAACAAGTGACGGACACGAAGAATACACCGTGACAGATTCGGTAGTTTTTAAGGGTGCTAAACCCGGAATTGGTCTTCCGAAATATACCGGTGCCAGCGTATGCTTTAAACCTTCTACATCCGGTAACCTCATTCAAATTACCATTGTTGATATAGATATTTCCAATCCAAATGCTTTTCTTTATTTATATAATCAATGTAAAAATGTTGGCTGGGCAACTTCGCCGAGCGGATATTCTGTAAAAGCACAATCCGAAATAAAAGGAAATACTTATAATTCTACTTCAACTGACGGAGCATTCACCGTTAGTTTCATACACTCAAAAAACGAAACACTTACAGATACCAATTTTACTATTATTGTACGCAGCATTGCTCCAAAGCCAATGGAATACCTTTCCACATCAACCTTGCTTCCTTCAATCGAAAGTATGAGAGGCAAAATCAACCAAATATTATTAGGTATAAATATTACTATAGACGGAACGGCAGAGCCGGCATTGCAGTTAAACAAAATCAACTTTACAAGCAGTATCCCCGCTAATGCCGTAGATACACTCAAAATATATTCTACAAACGGTGCTTCAACTTTTAGCACACAAAATCTCATATACAAAACAACCGATATTACTTCCAATTTATCAATTCCCACAGATGCCACACTTATATCCGGCAGCAACTATTTTTGGGTTGCAGCAAATATTAACCCCAATGTTGCGAAAGGCACTGCATTGCCAATCATACTTGATTCCATTATCATTAACGGCGAAATAAAAATGCCCGCATCAAACCCCGAAACTCCGGTAAGCACTACTTCATCGGATATTCTTATACAAAACCAACATCTCACATACACCATTACCGACTCTGCTTATTTTTATGACGATGGTGGAAAAGACGGAAAAATATCTTCAAACTTTACAGGCGCAATTACTTTTGTGCCCGCAGATCCGACAAAGCAATTGCGAATTGATTTTTCAAAACTGGAAATATTCAATACTTCTACCACAGGCAATAATGACGTATTTAAGTTTTACAGCGGCAGAGTTGTTGATGAAAGCAAACTCATTACAACATTGCTCAAAGAAACTGAAATTATAAAATCAACTGCCGAAGACGGCTCAATAACCGTAACATTAAAGAGCACTACAGGCGTGCCTGCCAATGGTTGGGAAGCAGTAGTTTCGGAATTTACACCCACTACAATGACTATCGACACTGTTACTGCAATGCAGGCATTAAGCACTACTCTTGCAGCAGGCAGCACTGACGAACAAATTGTGTTGCTGAATATAAAAGCGAGCAATACTCTTAATGCAAAAGAGCTGCAAGAAATAACTATTGACGCATCGCAAACAAGCCGCTTAAGCAGCCTGAAAGCAGCGAAAGTTTATTTCCTGGGAAAGAATGCAGGAAAGAACGCGGGAGAGAATGCAAACTTCAATACAGGCAAACTTTTCGGACAGAACACAAACATCAAAAACACTAACATCACTATTGCCGGCAATCAAATACTAATGGAAGGCAACAACTATTTTGTACTTGCATACAATGTAGGTGAAGATGCCTTAAATGATGAAACGGTTGCAGCAAAATTAACAAGCGTAAAACTTGGCACAAACGAAGCATCGGCAGAAACAAAAACATTAGCAAACCCCGTAACAGCACAACGCAAAGTAGAAAATATTTTCAGAGCAAAAAGCGGCAGCAACATTGTAAAAATATATGACAACTGGACATACACCGACACAAAAAGCACCAACGCCGCATACTCCGACTATGCAGAATTTGTTGATGAAGATCGTATCGTAACCTTTATTCCTGCCGTAGCAGGTGCCGTAGCAGAGATTGATTTTTCATATTTCGATTTATATTATGCTACTACATATTCCGGCGCAACCAAAGCAACATTTGAAATATACAGCGGACAAAGCATCAACGAAGCAAATTTACTTTGGGAATTTTATAAGGAATCTCAAAAGAAAACAGGACCCGGAAAAGTTTTGCGCTCTACGGCAGCAGACGGTTCAATAACCGTTAAATTCAATGCAAACACAAACACTTCCACTTATGCATCCAAAGGTTGGATTGCAGCAGTTCGTCCATACATAAATAAAGAAATGACGATTAAAAATCTTACTGCATTTCATGGCGACACTGCAATAGTAAAGCCCGGCAGCAAGAATCAACAAATTCTCGGAATACAAATTAACACTGAAGGAACATTCACTTCATTAGCATTAAGCGAAGTAAAATTGAAGCTGAAAAATTCCACACCGAATATCGAAAAAGTAAGCGTGCTTTATTCGGCAAGTCAAAAAGATTTTTCAAATGCAGTATTATTCGGCAGCACCACAACACTACAGGAGGAAGTTACAATCACAGGCAACAGAGCATTGCCCGAAGGTGCTTCTTACTTTTGGATTAGTTACGACTTAAAAGATGATGCTAACGTTGATGTGGCTATTGACGCTGCTTTGATTTTGGTAAAGACAAACAGCGGCACGCACACAGCTGAAAACGGCGACCCAAGCGGAAATCGCATTATCAAAAATATAGTATTGCTTACCAATGGTGATAACGGACAAGTAACATTGACACGCCCCGTAAAATTTTATGATGAAGGCGGACCGAACGCTAATCCCAACAATGGCGATTTTAACTATGTTTCTACATTTCCTTTTGACGGCAAAGTAACATTTTTACCTGCTCCGGGACAAGCAGTAAAAATAGAGTTCAACGATATGGAGATTTCCTATACCAACATTATCGAAATATATGAAGGCACAGAAGTGAATCCCGAAAAATTATTGAAAACAATTAAAGGCGTTTCATCTCCCACATCAATTGATTTTCCCAAGCCCATTATTTCCGAATCTCCGGATGGCGCACTCACAGTCCGCTTCACAGCAAGCAGCCAATCCACCTGGGGCTACAAAGGTTGGGAAGCCGATGTTTATTCTTACACCAAAGTTCCATTTTATATTGACAGCATTGTAACAACACAGGTTGGTGCGGCAGAAATTTTGCGCGGCTCCGAAAATGTAGCAGTACAACAAATAAAAGTGCGTGTAAGAGGTGATTTTGATTCCGTGATGTTGAACAATTTTAACTTCACAAACGGCGTTACAACAGATGCGGCAGATATTACAAAAGCAAGTTTATACTATACCGCAACCTCTACCGGCGTTGTGCTTGACAGGCAAGTAGGCACAAGCGCAACAACATCACCATATACATTTACAACACATGCCGACAGTGCCATAAAAATAAATGCAGAAGGAAATTATTATTTCTATTTGGCATATAACGTAAAGCGTGATGCAATTCCCGGAAACAAAGTGGGAGCAGCACTTACAAGCCTTTCTGTAAACGGTGTTGCAACTTCCGGCATAAAAGAATCAACTACTGTGAGCCGCAATATCAGGAAAGGAATGTCGGGTAATTATATTATCGGTAAATCCGATACTGCAAACTATTCTACTTTCAAAGCGGCAATAGATGCAGTGAAAGAAGGCATAGAAGGACATGTTGTGTTTGAGATTGAAGCGGGAACTTATAAGGAAAATGTTTTGGTATCCGCAGTTCCGGGAACTTCCGCCTCAAGCACTATAACTTTCACTTCTCTTTCGGGCAACAACAGTGATGTTATTATAACCGGTTTGGGCACTAATACTTCAACGGTAAAATATGTGTTTAAGGTAGAACAAACGCCTTATGTAATTCTTGAAAATATTAGTTTAATACCCGCAAGCCAAAGCTATAACTACAACTTGCATTTGACAGACCAAAGCCGTTATTTTATTTTACGCAATTGCATTTTGCAGGCAGACGTTATAACTTCTACAGGTTATATCAGCGGTGCTATGGTTCATGTGCGTGTTGAAGGACTTAATGAAGAAGGCAGGAATTGTGACTACTTTACGGCAGAAGGCAATACGTTTATCGGTGGAGATATTGCAGTTTATATGTACGGCACCGGCTATGTGGCATTAAGCAAACAGAGAGGCGCAATTATCCGCAACAATACATTGATTAGCCAACGCAGCAAAAGTATTTATGTTTCTGACGAGCGCGATGCCTTGATTGAAGGCAATACAATAAGTTTTTCAAATGCCTATAGCGGTGCTTACGGCATGGATGTTTACCGTCCCACCGGACAATTGATTATTCGAAACAATAAAATAAACCTGACAACAACAAATAACAGTTCAGGCGGTGCCGGCATATTCCTGCGCAGCGGTATTTCGGGAACAGGGCAAAAGCCAACATTAATTTACAACAACAGCATCAGTATGATAAATTCAAGTGCGGTGAGTGATGGCATTCGTATGGATGTAAATAACGGCGACTCCTGTATTAGTTTTTACAACAACTCCATAAATGTTGTGGGTATAACCGGTAACTGTTTCAGAACAACAGCATCGGCAACAAACATCAGCAATGTGATTTTCCAAAACAACTTGCTGCAAAACAATTCTACAAACGGCAAAGTTTTTTCCTTTAACAAAGCGGAGCATTATCAAGCCTTCGATTTCAAAAATAACGCATACTACCTTGCAAGCAACACAGGCGGCAACTTTGCAAGCATCGCAAGCACAGGCAACACTTTTGCAGAATGGACAACATCAAGCGGCGAAGTCGGCAGCATAGAAGAACAGGCAAACTTTTTCTATCATGACGACTTGCACTTAAAAACTGCGGGCAATCTCAACGCGGCATTACCCCTAACATTTATCACAACAGATATTGACAGCGTGCAACGCAGTGCAACTACGCCCACTATAGGCGCGTACGAGTACGTGGCAATTACACAAGTTACGCCCGACACACTAAACATCTATCCTCAAAGTGTTACAAATATTGCAGCAAACATTATCATAAAATGGAATCAACCGGGCAGAATGTATTACACAGTGCTGCCTTCATCAGAAGCCGCTCCCACTTTTGCCGAATTGAAACAGAAAGATTCCCTCAGCGTTAGCATGAATAAAGAAAGTCTTATCTCTCTCAAAAATTTAACACATCAAACCGAATACACTGCATACTTCGCAATGACAAGCATTTTCGGAGATGAGTCGAATGTTGTGAGCAAAACATTTACTACCGAAAAAACAATCTATCCGCTATATGTTAAATTGGGTGAAGAAGGTTTATGGGATTGGGTTATTCCCGGATATTCTGTTAAAATATATCCCGTAATAGATACCGGTGGTGTTGAACCTTATACCTACGTGTGGAAAAACACCAAAAACGAAACTCTCGCTACTACCGATACTCTAAACATTACTCCTTCCGTTACGAGCCGTTATGTACTTACCGTTACAGATGCTCAAGGCATAAGCGTTACGGTTTATACCGATGTATTGGTAACCGGCGATACGCAGGTAGTTGCAGACTTTGAAGATTTGTATCTTGAAGATGAAAGTTACAAGTCTGAAGTTGTTTACGACAACAGCGAACTCGAAGAGGGTTATTACGGTGATTATTATAAAAGCGTTTTTTATAGTGGCAGCTACTCCTTCTCAAACATATCCATGCCCGGTTTTTGGGAAGGTTTTGCTTACAGTAATATAACCGCTACCGATTTTAATCCTGCACAGATGCTCACGCAACAATACCGTTCTGTTACGGGCATGGGCGTTGACAGCAGCGAAAATTATGCAGTGGTATATGTAGGCAACACTTACGGTGCAACAGAAATAAACGTAATGCACAAACCTTTGGAAAATGACAGCGTTGCAGGCGTTTATCTGACAAATTCGGCATACGCTCTGCATAGTGCGCTTAATGGTGATGGTATGATTGGTGATCCCTTTAAGCAGGGCGATTTCTACAAGATTATTTTTACCGGTAAAGATGCAGACAATGCCACTACGGGCACTGTGGAATGTTATTTGATTGACTATCGTTCGGCAAACAGCAATGAACATTTTGCACTTACCGAATGGAAGTGGTTTGACTTGTCTTCGCTTGGTGAGGTTGCAAAAATTACCGTAAGGGTAGAGAGCGACCGCAATAATGTTTATGGTAATTTGTTTCCATCATATTTCTGCATGGATAACTTCGGCAGCAGCAAGCCGGCAGAGATTAACGCGGCGTCTGTAAGTTTATCCGAACACAACGTTAGTGTTCTTGAAACGCAAACTCATCAACTGACGGCAACAGTGCTTCCCGCAAATGCAACAAATAAAAATGTTGTATGGTCAAGCAGTGATGAAGCAATTGCAACGGTAGATGCGGACGGTTTGGTAACTGCTGTTTCAAGAGGAGTTGCAAACATTGTTGTTACAACTGAAGACGGGAATTTTTCCGACACTTGCAAGGTAACCGTAACATTTACTACCATCGGCGAAGAATTGCAAGACGGTTTGCAAAATGGAAAAATCAAAGTATATCCTACAATAACAAGAGATGTTGTTCATATCATTTCGGCTGAAAAGGAAACAGAGGTTGCTCTAATTATGGATATTTCCGGAAAAGTGTTACAAACAATTCGTCTGCACGCTACCGAGAACACAATTGATTTCAGCGCATACAAAGCCGGATTATATTTTATAAGAACAGGCAGTCAAGTTGTAAAAATAATTAAACAGTAATTAAAATTTAATGAGGTGGTGATTTGCAAAAAATAAATTGCCACCTCATTTTTTAATATAATACTTCAATGATTGATATTACAGACAAATTTTATAAACTATAAATACAATGAGAACTACAAGCACTATAAACACTATGGAAACTACGACAACAAAAAAATTAAACCTGCGCTTCGGAATAGTAAGCGCAATAATTTTGCTGGCAGCATTAAGCCGCCTTATCCCGCATCCGATCAATTTCGCACCTATAGGCGGAATGGCATTGTTTGGTGCGGCATATTACAGCAAACGCTATTGGGCATTTATTATTCCTATTGTATCCATGTGGATAAGCGACCTCTTCATCAACAATATTATTTTCGGACAATACTTTGAAGGTTTTGTTTGGTTTTACAGCGGGTCATTGTTTACTTACGGCGCATTTGCACTAATAGTTTTATTCGGAATGTTTTCACTGAAAAAAGTAGGCATCGGCTCTGTTGTCGGCTCTGCTATAGCGGCTTCCGTTATTTTCTTTGCAGTATCAAACTTCGGCGTTTGGTTTTCGGGAACAATGTATCCTAAAAGTTTGGAAGGCTTGATGGCTTGCTATACTGCAGGAATACCGTTTTTCAAAAACACACTCGCAGGCGATTTGGTATATTCGGCTATAATGTTCGGCGCATTTGAGTGGAGTTTGAGAAAATTCCCACGATTGAGATTAGCTTAAGTTTTATCTTTGAAAGCAAATTTTTATTTATAAAAAAGTGGAAACTATTCTGTAAATTTGATAAACCTTTAACTTCTTTACACATGAAGCATTTTGTTTGTATTCTGTTTTTTTGTGCCTGCACATGGGCTTGTGTTTGCACTTTCGGGTTTGCGCAAAACATCGAATCCATTTACTACACTTATGATAATGCGGGCAACCGTATTGGCAGAATCATAGTTGTGCCCGAAAGTCAAAACAGGTCACCCCGCAACAATGCTCCCGCCAATGACGGCGATGAAAACAGCGGTGAAGATGATAATATTCCCTATGATGCTCTTGCCGATAGCGACACTCCCGCACCCATTCCCCAACAGGACTATGATGCAAAAATCTATCCCAACCCCACAGCGGACGTTTTGCATGTAAAAGTAAGCGAGTCTTCAATCTTGCGTTATGTCCTTCACAACAGCACGGGCACAGAATTATTAAGCGGCGTCTTCACCTCCGCAACCACTTTGCAAATAAGTGCTTATGCCCGCGGCGTATATTATCTAATCATCTATAAGGCTGCAAAGCCATCAAGCGAGCGGCGTGTTTGGAAAGTAGTAAAACAATAAAAATTTATAGGCGTGAATACTTTGAAAAAAATATATCTGTTTATTGTTTTCTTTTGTCCTTTATTTCTTTTCGCTGACCGCTCTACTGTAATAATAAGTGAAGTGTTATATGATACGCCTTTGCAAGAAACAACAACTCAGCATGACGGTGAGTTTATTTCGTTGTACAATTACAGCAATGATGAAGTTGATATCAGCGGTTGGCGTATCGAAGCGAGAAGTGTAAACGGAGTTAGTCCTCCTGTTTATACCTTTGTTTTTCCTGATAATGCGCAATTAAATCCCCAAAGCCTTGCAGTAGTAGCTTTTAGTGGAGGAAACGGTTTTAATCTTGAAACTTTTTACGGCACTATAAACGTAAATGGAAGGAATTTGGTATTCTACAATAATACATTAACTCTTCCTAATGGCAGAAGTGATGTAAAGGTTTACGATGCTGATAATAATCTTCAGGATGAGATAATTTATAATGGCGATGACGCGGGCCAAAACGGTGAGTATTTATTACGTGCAACAAATGGTTTCAAACCAACTGCTCCCGGCTATGAGTCTTTGTCTGTCCAACGCAAGAATATCACAATAGAGAACGATGAGCATGTTTTTGTCCGTACAGACTACTATGGCAGCAGTCCTAAAAGACCGGTTGTTCTTTTTTCTTTAGACGGAGAGTCAGACTTAACAATAAGCAAAGACGGTGAAACGTTAAGTATATCTAATTATAACGAAGAATACGCTGGTGGCGGTAGCTTGGCAAAACCGTTACAGGGCAGTTTAAGTGTGAGTGCTACCGGCGCAGCCACATACACAATTCCAATTGAAGTTCCGCAAGGAGTAAGAGGCATGAACCCCCAACTTGCTTTAACATACAACAGCCAATCTGGTATGGGCATAGCCGGTTTGGGCTTTCATTTGCAGGGCTTGTCTGCAATAACCCGCACAGGCAAAAATTTGTTTTATGACGGTGAGCGCCGCAACGATTTCAGTGAGTTTATGTTGGATGGTCAGCGGTTAAAGGTGTTATATTCTCGTGTTATTTCTTTGGATACCGGCGAAATATGGGATGGTGATTTAGGTCCCAGCTATTCTCCAATGGATTTTACTGTTTATGAGACCGCAGAAAATCCGAGTTTTAGTGATATTCGAAGAACCCACTCAAACGACAGGTTTATCGTAAAGACTCGTGAAGGCATGACTTTATACTATGGGGATAATGCTAATTCAAGTTTGCGCCACTCTGTAACAAACCTTAAACTCTCTTACTTGTTACGCGAAGTTGTTGACGGCTATGGTAACAAAATAACCTATACTTATGAAACCGTTGGTGGTCAAAGCTATATTGCAATAATAAACTATGGTTCAAGTTCTTCAACCCTTGGAACAGAGATACGCTTCACGTATACTGAGAACTCCTTAAGTCACACAAAATACCTAATCGGCGGTCATCAGCTAAGCAGTGAGCAATTATTGTCCGGTATAGAAATCTACTCTGCCGGCGGGCTTCTCTACCGTTATGAATTTGAATATGAGACTCCTGCCGAAAAGGCATACACTATTTTAAAGAAAATAAATAAGATTAATGGGACTTCCATGTATGGTTTTCCAAGCACTGCAACAGAGTTGCCTTTGTCTTTTGTTTGGAGTGATGTCAATACCGATGCGGGAAGTGTAGGTGTAACCAAAGCTTGTGCTGCAGGTACTTATAATGACTATTATGAACAAAACCAATATGATGGAATCACAGATCCGGAATACAGCAATTCAATGGACTATAATAGCGTCTATACTTCCGGTGATGTAGATGGTGATGGCTCAGAAGATGTAATACGTTTTGGTTGGAAATATGTGAACATCTATCGCAATGCGTTTTTTTCCGGCAACAATGGCATTGCCTACAACTCAGATTTCACTAAAGATCCTTACGGTTGGAAAAGTACCAGGAATCCGCGTTTTATTATAGATATGAATGGTGACGGCAGTGGCGATTTAGTGGGCAGAGGGAATCAGAAGATTTCCATCTCCTTTTCTAATGGTTTTATTCCCCCTGAGCAAGTCCGTACTTTGAACGATCAGTTTACCGAAACTACTTTGTTGGAAGATTTTGGCATTAGTAACGGTTGGGGGAACCCCGAAAGCACTCCTGTATTGTTTGGTGATATAGATGGTGACGGTTTAACTGATGTAATGGGTATAAATAATAATGGTGGCAGGATATACTTAAATAAAAATGGTCGTTTTGGCGACTCTACCGATATAAGCCATGAATTTATAGATGCAGTAACAGGTAATAACAAGTTATATCGAGGTTATAAATTATTGGATATTGATGGGGATGGCAAGTGTGAGCTTCTCGTCCTTAATAATGTGTTTGAACAAATAGATGAACCTGGGGTTTTTAATTTGGACGACCACAAGGAATATTTTAAAATCTATGCTGTTTCCGGTTTAGATGATCCTTTCTTTGCCGACAATATAAAAACTATTTATAGGAGCAAAGATAAAATACATGATAAATTGGATGTCGATAAGATTACTCCTGCTTACGGTGATGCCAATCATCATTTGTTTGGGGACTTGAACGGTGACGGTTTGTTGGACATGGTGGCTCTAAATCGCAGTTCTTTGGACATTCATTATTCTTGTGGCACAGGAATATATAACAGCAGCCCCGACCTTTCCATAAACGAGTTTACCTTAAATAAGGGCTACGGAGATTTAAATAAAAATCCTGTTTCCCTTGGCGATGTTAATGGTGACGGCTTACTTGATATAATAGGTTTTGCGGGCTCTAATGAATCTTTAAATTCAGAATTATTAGTTCTTCTAAATACCGGTAATGGTTTTGTCCACAAGAATTGGGGCACTTGGACAAATGACCTGTTCAGCAACCAACACCCCTATCATCAAAGAAAGGAAAAACTATTATGTGATTTTAACGGTGATGGTCTCTCAGATGCTTGTGTTATAGATTATGACAGGCATAAATTATTTACTTCTGCTTATGGCGGTAATAAAGATTTTCGCCGCCTTGTAGGTATTGACAATGGCAATGATGTGAATACAAGCATAGCTTATAACAACTACAAAAAAACACAAGCAGATACATTTTCTTTCCCTTTCCGTGAAGTTAGCGGCTTGGATGTTGTAAGCGAAGTAACAACAACAACGTCTGATAACACAATAGCAGCACATCAAAAATACAGCTACGACCGTGCCGTTGCCGACATTCGCAGAGGTGGTCTTTTGGGATTTTTATCAACCATAGAAACAGATTTAATCAACAACACAAGTGTAACAACTGTTCAAAAGTTAGATACAGCACGTTCTATACTATACCCCTACAAAACAGAAGTATTTTTACATGAAAATAGTTTAAGCGACAAAAAATTATTAAGTACAGAGGAGTATTCCTATATTGAAGAACCTTTGAATTTACCTCGCAGTGGCACTATCAAGTATATGTCCGGAATGCGTTTGGATGACGAAGAAAAACATACAGTAGAATTCAAGTATAATTACATTAATGGCGATGGTAATAAGATAAAAGAAACCTCTCTTTTACATATTCCGTCTGGTCCTATAATGGGAGGAAGTGAATGGTGGGAGAGTGAAAGTGATGTGCGATACATTGGTTATGAAACTTATGGTTATGTGCAACGCCCCTCAATAAAAATAACAGCTTCCGGCTATACCGGCAGGTTGCTTAAAGATACTACTTATTATACCTACAATGCCAAGGGTGATATTCTGACTGAGACAACGGTAGAGGGCACAACCGAAACAATCTATAATAATTATGGTTTGCCGGAATTGGTAACGTTTACTCCTGCGTATAATCCCGATAATTCCGTAACTACTCTTTATGACCATACAAGCGACAACCGATTTGTTAAGACAATAACGGATGACTTTGGCACCACGACAAAAGAGATTGACTTAAAATACGGCAGACTCAAAAGTGAGACTGATATTTTCGGAAGGACAAAATATTATAACTACGATAACTACGGCAGAATAAGAAACACTACAGACAAAGACGGCGTAAAAACAACCTTTACCGAAAGCAATAATGGTAAAACTCTACACACAAAAACATCTCTCGGTGCTTCTTCTTACACTTATTATGATGAACTCGGTCGAGAAATAAAGACAAGTATGGAAACCGCAGACGGCACAATAATTACTGAAACCGTTTACGACAACAAAGGCAGAGTAAGCAAAAAGAGCGAACCTTATTTTGAAAACAGCAACAGCAGCGATATTTTTTGGCATAACTACAGTTACGATAATCAGGGCAGGCTAACGCAAACAGAATATCTTGGCGATATAACAACTTATGCCTACACAGGTTTAACCACCACCGTAACGGAACATGCAGGCACAACCGAGAGTCGCATCACTTCCAAGACTTATAACGCCACAGGGGATGTTATAAAATCAACGGAACCCTCAGGTGAAATAACCTACCATTATTACTATCCCGGACTTCCCGACACAATAAAGAGCGGCGATATAAAAACTATAATCGGCTATGATACCAAAGGCAGGCGTACTTCCATCCAAGACCCCTCTGCGGGCACAACAACCTTTGAGTACGACAATCTGAACCGCTTGACAAAACAGCGTGATGGCAACGGCACAACAAGTACCTTTACCTACGACAAATACGGCCGTGAGATTAGCAGAACGGTAACAGCAGTTGACAAGCCTGAAAACGGCGATACAGTAACGATAACCAACACTTATAACGGCATCAATGGCGCATTAAGCGCAAGCACTATAAACGGACAGGAGGGCGGAGATGTAACAAACTCCTATACCTACGATGATGCAGGCAGGGTAATTTCTGAAACTCAATCATTGGAGAACAATATTTTTACCACAAGCTATACATATAATGACCGGGGCAGGCAAGAAAGCAAAACATATCCCAACGGCTTCGGCATCGAATACAAATACAATAGTTACGGCGAACTGTCGCAGATAACAAACCTTGATGACGGCAGCAATATCTGGCAGCGCGGTGAGAGGAACGCGCGAGGACAAAATATGTCATCCTTGCTTGGCAGCAATATTTCAAAAATTTCAAATTATGATGACTGGGGCAATATTACAGGCAGTCAATTAACCACATCTTTGTCTTCAGCAATTTTAGATTATAAAAATTACACCTATAATGGTGCCAATCACCTGATGAGCAATCGCAGTGGTGGCTACTACGGGGCAGGTCTAAATCCGGCAATGCCTAATTTCACAGACTTCACCTGGCAGGAAAACTTTGAGTATGACAGTGAAAAACGTTTAAAAAGTTCTCTGTATTCGTTGAACAATCAGTATATTGGTGGCAAGACTCAGATTTATGACCCAAACGGTAACTTAACTTTTAAGAGCGGCATCGGCAACATCAGCTATTATGAAGACGAGGGCTTCCCTTACCGCATAAAGGAAATAACCAGCCCCAATGAAGGTTTTAGTATTCCAAGAAGCAAGGAGGTTGAAAAACACCTGTATCATCAAACAGTAAACTACACGCCCTTTCAGCGTGTAAGAACAATCATTCAGGACAGCAACAACACAGACTTTATCGACTCTGAAGAAACAGCAAGTTTTATTTACAATGTGAACTACGAACGCGTAAAAATGCGAATAACTCGTGCCGGCAATGTTTTAAAACAAAAATATTATGCGGGTGATTATGAGATTGTGCAGACCCACAAGCTTGAGAATGGAATAAAGATGGCTTATGAGACCGATATATGTTATATAAGAACTCCTGAAGGCTTGCAGGCAGCGTACAAACGTGAACTTCCTCCCGGAAAGGT
>JAISVE010000014.1 GCA_031271725.1 Bacteroidales bacterium | reverse complement strand
GTATTATATATTTTTCATATCTTTATAATGTTGGCTTAATGGTCAAAATGTTTAAAGAGAGCCCCAAACCTTGAACACTAAAAAACTGTTTTTATCAATAATTGCAGCAATGCTGTGTTTGCTTGCGGCAACGCCTGTCACTAAAGCCAAAGCACAAGGCGTTTGCAGCACAACGCCGGATTTCACAGACCTTAATTCGTCCTGCGTTACCTGTAACTACGGCAATACAGGCAATCCATTTCTAAATACGGACATTGCAACAAATCGGCATACAGTTATAACAACACAAGGCACAGACCCCAATACGGGAGGCAGATTAGCTCTGATACCTCCCGGCGAAACAAAAGTGATACGTCTCGGCAACCAGCAAACCCGTGCAGAGGCAGAAGCAATTACATATGAATTTCAAGTGCAACCGAACGCTTCCCTTTTGCAAATAAAATTTGCAGTTGTAATGCAAGATCCCGGGCATGTCCACAATAAACAGCCGCGCTTTGTTGTACGCATTTTGAATGATAGAAATGAGTTGGTCGAAACATGTTCCGAATACGATGTTACGGCAGCAGCGGGCATTCCCGGATTTCAAACATATACAGGTATGGGAGCCATCAGGTGGCGTCCCTGGACAACCATTGCACTTAACCTGTCATCCTGCATCGGACAAAATGTCAAAGTGCAGTTTATTACTTATGACTGCTCGCTATATGCGCATTTCGGCTACGCCTACTTTACTGCAAAATGTCTTCCGAGCAAACTTCAACTTACTGCCTGTGCAAACGACACTATGACACTCGAAGCCCCGCCCTTTTGTGAAAATTATTTGTGGGACAATAACGATACAGTGTCTTCTTCAACATATATTATGCCCGACAGCGACACACTCTTAGCAAGTTGTCTAATTACATCCGTTACAGGCTGCGAGTTTACTCTCAATGCCTATATCACCAAAAATCCGCCAATCAACAATAGCGAATTTTTTGATACTGTATGCGAGGGCGAATCATACAACAAGAATTATTTTAACCTGCCTCCGCAATTCCATATCGGGGCATATTGTCATGTTAACGAGTTTTTCGATATAAACACTTGCTCTGAAACCGCTTCCGCCTACCTGTATCTAACCGTCAGGAAAAAATTTTATAACATAGAAACCTCCATTTGTTACGGCGAAAGTTATAATAAACATGGCTTCAACATCAACAAACCTCTGCCCGGAATGTTTTACGATACTCTCATTTTTCCGCGTGCGAATAATTGTGACAGCGTAGTTATATTAAAACTTTTTGTAAGTCCTTCCAATATTTCTCCTCCATCTTCTATTGTGGGAAATCCTTCGCCCTGTGCGGGAGAGTTGGAAACTTATGTTGTGCCGGGTGCAGAATATTTTGTAAATTTTCAATGGCAGATACCCGAAAATATTAATGTGGTCGGCAGTGATAAATCTGCAAACATCTATTTGCAATTTACCGGTGAAGCCCTTGCCGATACGCTTAAAGTTTACGCTGTAAACGGTTGCGGAGCTGTTTGGCTGACTCTCTTTATAGAGCCGAAGTTATCATATTATTTATCTTTTGAAGACTCTATATGCGCCGGTGATGATTATAAGAAAAACGGATTTGATATTCCCAAACAGAGCAAGGCAGGCGAGAAAATTTTTACGCAAAAATATCAAACCGAAAACGGTTGCGACAGCGTAAGAAACTTATTTCTCACAATATATCCCACACCTGAAATCGAAATTAATTCTTCGGCAGATGTAATCTGTATTGACGATTCCGTGCAACTTCAAGTTACTTCCATGTATAATGACACTTTGGATATTATAAGAAAAATAAAAGTCGGTGATATTTTATGTACAGATGGTAATATTGTGCCGGTAAAGGATTTTGCCACATCAGGTAAAACAGCCGAAGGCATTGTGTTTTGGATCTCTTCCGACAGAACGCATGGTTGGGCAGTGCATATAAATTGGTGGATGGCGGAATGGGGCGAAAGTGGTATTATTTCGGGAGTTACAAACAGCAGCACTACAGGGCATTGGGGGTATCTTGACACCAACGGCTATAAAAACACAAAGGCATTAAGGAATAGAGGCAGTTCATCAATATTTCCTGCCGCATGGGTGATGGATTTTGATAGGGGATGGTTTTTGCCCGCAATCACTCAGGCAAGAATATTGTGGGGTACTATGACATCTATCGAACAATCATTTGTTGCAGCAGGTAAACTAATGAGTCCCTCAGCACTATACTCAACCTTTTGGTCATCGACACAGGCAGGCGTAGATAAAGCATACAAGGTAATGGGTGAGGGGGATACAGATTATTCTGAAGATAGAGAAAATACAGGCATGGTCCGTCCCATCAAATGTTTTAGCATAAGCAAATAATGAGAAAAATTTTACCATACTGTTTATTTCTTTTTGTGTTATGCACAACGAACGTTAGAGTTTTCGGGCAGTCAGGGCAATTCGGGCAGGCAATTCCCAAACCGAATATTGGCGATTCCATTGTTAATCCTGACGGCAGTATCGGTGTTGTATTTTGGATCAATCCTGAAGAAACAATGGGCTACATGGTAAATATTATACAACATGAACCTGCGCAATGGGGGCTTGCCAATGCAGTTCCGGGACTTCCTCAAATTAGCAATCCCATTGAGTTTTTTTTAGACACAAACGGTTATAGTAATACAGTTGCATTACGCAATGCCTTTTCAATTTATTCCTTTGCTGCAAATCTTGTAGATTTTGAAAACGGCTGGTTTTTGCCCTCTGCCGGAATAATGAATTACCTCTATATGGCTTATCCTTTTATTCGTACAAGTATTGTAAAATACGGAGGAGATATTATACCTGATACGGTCATGGGGAATGAATTTCAGATGTGGACAAGCACACGATATAATTTCATTGGGGCTGTGGTTATGTATAACGATGGCAGATTAATTCCGGGACAAATAACTGCATACCGCCGCTTCCGTTCTGTTAAGCGATTTTCCATACTTCCCGAAACCCCTTTATATTACGACACGAC
>JAISVE010000145.1 GCA_031271725.1 Bacteroidales bacterium | reverse complement strand
ACAACCACGAGGGTTTCAGAGCATAGCCTTGTTACAAAACCCGTATTTATAGGATTTGCAGAAAGGTTTTGGTTGTAGGATTTGGTCTTCATAATATTACAAAGTATTATATATCGTTTGTACTTTTTCTTTTAATGGGTGTAGTTCGTTCTGACCTGTTCTCTTATATATCAAAATTTTATCTTGCATAATGGATTCTCGAGCAAATTTCATAAGTCCTTTTTCTGTTACCAAATCTACTTTCTTATGCAATAAATCCTGCAAATTATTCATTATTCGTATAAAGTCAAATAAAGAAACACGTGAATTTTCAGAAAACTCAACCATAATATCCACATCGCTGTGACGCGTTTCTTCACCTCGTGCATAAGAGCCGAACACCCATGCTTTTTCTATCGGATAAGCAGGAAAGAAGTTGTTTAATTTCTTTATTATGGATTGTTTCATTGCTATGGCAAAAATACGATTAAGCCGAGAGAAAAGCAAATTTAGGATTTGTTTTTCACGGGTTAATCTCTGACGGTTCTGACGCCGTTATAACGGTCTTCCTCTTCGTCTTTGTCGTGCTTTATCCTTACTATGGGAGTGCCTGTTTCGTCATATTTTGTCCAGGTTCCTGTGCGTTTGCCCATACGGTAAAATTCTTCTGCTCTTATTATTCCGTTTTCCCAATAATGGATTTGTCTGCCGTCAGGCAAGCCGTCTCTGAATGTTCCCTTAAAGGACATTTTGTTGCCTTTACTCGCCCAATAGTGCCGCCATTCGCCTGTGCGCTCGCCGGCAGCATATTTGCCTTTCATTCGTTCGCCGGCGGCGTTTGAGGAATTGCTGCTATCGCGGAGGTTGCTGTTGCTGCGGATGTTATTGTCGCTGTTGTCTCCTGCCAAAAAATATTCCCACTCGCCTTCTTCAAGCCCGTCAATAAAATTTCCCTTTGCTGTTATTACGCCACTGTCGGAGTATTCTTCGCTTAAACCGTTTAACAGACCATTTTCATAATTCTGCCTTTGACGCACATTGCCGTCATTAAAATACCACAGCCACTCGCCTTCTTCCTTGCCGTTTCTGTAGTCTCCTTCTTGCATTACTTTGCCGAGCGGGTCGTAAAAAATCCAGTGTCCGGAGCGTTTGCCATTAACATATTTGCCTTTGTTTTTAGGTGCTCCATTTGAATAGACATCGCTCCAATTGCCCTGAATATAGCCTCTGTCGTCTATTATTCCGCTGCCGGTTTTCTTGCCGTCCTTGTAAATAATTCCGTTTTTTATTTTGCCGGTAATGCTGTCGTAAATACGCATTATTCCTTCGGGTTTGCCGTTTTTATAACCTACTTTTAATTTTACGTTTCCGTTTGCATAATACTCCGTGTGAATGTCGATTTGCGCGAGTTCGGGCGCATCTTGTACAAGTATTCCGTTTTCGTATTTTTCCAAAAGCACGAGATTGCCCAATGTGTCGTATTCCTTGTGGTAGCCGTTAATTGAGCCGTCTTTGTAAGTGGTTTCAGTATGGATTTTGTTGTTGGAATAGAGGGTTTTCCAAAGTCCCTGTTTTTGACTTTTGCTGTTTAACGCATTTATTCTTTCGCGGTTTGTTACAAGCCCTCTGCGGTATGTTGTGAGGGTTGTAATTCTGTGGGGCGCGGTTGAGTATTCCTTTTCCAAGCCGTTTTCTACATCGTTGTTGTAGGGGGTTTCCTGTATGAGTGTGTCGTTGCGATAAATGCGCTGCATGCCTTGCCGTACGCCGTTTCTGTAGGGTTCTGTTGTTTTTTCTTCGCCGTTATAGTAAGTTGAGATGCCGTTTTTTTTTCCGTTTTTATAGTTGATTTCCGAAGTTTTTGTGAAAAGTTGAGGAGGCGTATTGTTGTCCGGTGCGTAGAAAGTAGAAATGCCGTCTAACTCGCCGTTCTTCCACTCTGCCGTGGAAACAACATTTCCCTGTTGGTCGTAGTTTGTCCAAAGTCCGTTCGGTTGTCCTTTTACCAGAATGCCTTTACTTGACACTGTGCCGTCAGGGTGCCGGAAGTAGGTTGTGTCCTGCGCCGAAAGATGTACAACAGTCAGGAATAACGCTGAAATGATTAAAAATTTTTTCATACAATTATCTTACTTGCCAATACCCTGTCTTGTTTGAGCCGATGCGTGAGATAAACCCTTCTTGTTTTAATCGCTTCACCATTCGTTTTATTGTTGCGCGTGAACGCCCTGTTTTTTCCACTAATGTTTCATAATTTATATAGGGGTCATTTTTTATCAAATCTAATACATCAAAAGAATTTATAGGGTCATTTATAGGGTCAAGAGGGAGATTTATAGGGTCATGGTGGGCTTCATTATCAGATAGATTTAAGTTTATAGGGTCAGAAGGGGTGTTTATAGGGTCATCAACAATAGCATTAGTTTCCACCGCAACATCAACATACTTATAAACCGAATTTTCGATAACATCAAGCATAAAATTTATAAACGGAAAACAATCTACCGTTCCCTTTTTATCATGCGATTTTTGCAAAGCTTCATAATATTTCGCTTGGTTGTGATAAACCATTGTTTCAACAGGCAGCCATTCAAAAATAGAGTTCCATTTACTCAGCACAAGGGTTTGCCAAAGCCGCCCTATTCGCCCATTGCCATCGCGAAACGGGTGTATATGCTCTATCATAAAATGTATTGCCGAACTTTTTATCAGCGGATGCGTGTCGGCTGTTTTGCCCCATTCAAACAACTCCTCTATTAATGTTGGTACTTCTTTATGATTTGCTCCCGAATGTATAATTTCTCTATTGCTATTAACAACAGCAACGCCTACAGTGCGGAATTTCCCCGCTTCTTCAACAAGATTTTCAGTAATCAAGCTATGTGCTTTTAAAAAGTCGTCAACGCTGTAAGGATTTAAATTGGGCATTTGTTCGTATGCGGTAAAAGCATTTTTTACTTCCTTTATATCACTCTGTGGGGCAAAAACGGTTTTTCCGTTTATTACATCAAAAACTTGCTGTGTGGTGAGTCTGTTGCCTTCTATTGCAGTTGTTGAACTTATAGAAAGAATGCGGCTTGTTCTTCGCAAACGCAACAGGTCTTTCGATTGTTCTTCCGAAATTTTTACACGTTCAAAAAGAGCATAAATTTTACCTATCTGCTCATACCATAAAGGGCTGTTTGTAAAAAAGTTGTTCATTCGGTTTTATTTAATTACAGGCGGAGCGATTGCGAGCATTGCCTCTATGGGCTTGCGGGCTTTTGCGATTGTCTCTGCGGAAAGGATGATTTCGGGGCTTTCGTTTATGAGGCAGTTGAGTAATTTTTCGACAGTGTTTTTTTTCATATATGGACAGTCGTTGCAGGCGCAGCTTTGGTCAGTGCTTACGATGTGAAATATTTTGTCGGGCTGCGCTTTTTTCATTTGATGTGTGATGCCTGTTTCCGTTGCCACGATGTACTCCCGGCTGCTGTCGCTGCTAATGTGGCGCAGCATTGCGGAGGTTGAGCCGATAAATTCTGCAAGTTGAAGCACTGCGGGATTACATTCGGGATGGGCAATTATTTTTGCGTTCGGGTGTTGTTCTTTAAGACGCAGTACGCTTTCGGCATTGAGCATATCGTGTACTGTACAACTGCCGTTCCACAAATCCATATTGCGCCCTGTTATGCGGTTTATGTAGCCGCCGAGATTTTTGTCGGGCACGAAAAGTAGTGGCTGCTCCGGTGGGAAACTTGCGACTATTTTTTCGGCGTTGCCGCTTGTGCAAGTTATATCAACGAGTTCCTTCACTGCTGCACTGCAATTTGCGTAGGCGATAACTTTATGTCGGGGTTTTTCCTGTAAAACAGCAGCAAGGTCTTCAGCCCGGCATGAATCGGAAAGCGAACAGCCGGCTTCCAAATCGGGAAGCAACACTTTCTTATGCGGGCTTAGGATTTTTGCGGTTTCTGCCATAAAATGCACACCTGCAAAAACTATAATGTCGGCATTTGTGTCCTTCGCTTTTTGTGCCAATTCCAAACTGTCGCCGATGTAGTCGGCAAGGTCTTGGATGTCGGGCGTTTGGTAGTAATGCGCCAAGATTACGGCATTCTTTTGTTTTTTTAAGGCTTCTATTTTTTGTTTCATAATATTTGAAGTGGCTATTCCTCTCACAAAAATACGATTAAGTTGACAGTAAAGCAATATTCGCATTAACTTTAGCTTGGTTAAAAAATTACAAATTTATTAAATGGCTATTGTTGATTACTAAAATATAAACTCGTTTGTATTTCTCTCGGCTTAATCGTAAATTTGCGAGAC
>JAISVE010000092.1 GCA_031271725.1 Bacteroidales bacterium | reverse complement strand
TAAATTAAGAATTTTTAACATTTCGTTAAGAAAAATTAAGATTTGCTTTTTGTATGTTTGCAGTAGCATAATAAAACTGAGAGTGTTACTGCCGTATTTGTATTTTCTTTGGAAAATTTCTAAATTTGCAAAAAGTAAGAAAAGTAAGGAAAATAAGAAAAACAAGGAGGTGAAAAATGGAACTTGCAACAGTAACATCAAAGGGACAAATAACTATCCCGCGTTTTATTCGTAAAAAAATGAACTTAAAACAAGGCGATAAAGTGCTTTTTATTGAGGATGGCAACAGATGTTTTTTACAAAACTCTAATGCAGTATCATTATCAAATTTTCAATCTGCAATGAAAGGTACGGCGCAAGAAGCAGGCTTCAACGCAATTGAAGATGTAAGTAACTATGTTAAAGAACTACGTTCGACCAAAACTAAAAAGAAATAAAATACTGCGTGTAATGCCATTTATTTACATAAAACTTGAACAGTGTCCGGTAAGCCTAAAGCTGCGAAAGCAACCTGTTCTTAAGTTGCGCCCTGTCAAAGCGTTTGCAGTCCTCAACGGAAGCAACGCTTTCTTCGGTATAGTTCATTTCCTGCAACAGTTCCGGTGCGCGGGAAATACCTTCACCAATATTGAGTAAAATTACTTCACCGTCACGCACTTGTTTTTCCCGCAATGCCTGAATAAACCCGAGCACGGCAGTAGCAGCAGCGGGACCGATAGCCACAACGGCTTCGTAGGCAACCCAGCGGACAACATCCACCAATTTACTTTCGGCAACTTCCAAGATTTCGCCGGAGGATTTTTCCACCAAATCGGCAATTACAGGATAACTGCCCGGATTGCCTGTTGCCAATGTTGGTACTTTGGTTACAGGGTTATCAATTATGGGATATTTTGTTTTCCAGCCCTCAGGAAACCCCGTAGCTTTTGCTTCCTTCCAAGCCTGAAACATAGGTGAACATCCGTCCGGCTGAATCATTATAAAGCGAGGGAGGGCGCGAATCAAGTCCAATTCTTTGATTTCCCTGAATGCTTTTTCTATGGAAATAGGACCCGTACCGCCGCTCAATGCTTGTATATACATTGTAGGAAACTGCGGAAGATAACGCAGCCAGTCGAATACCTGCGTACGCTTTGCTTCCACACGCAATGGGTCGGTATTGCCGCCCGTCATAAGGATTCCGTATTTTGCCGCATAGTCCGCTGCAACTTTTTTTGCAGCAGCATAGTCGCCCTGCACACGGAAAACTTTTTCGCCATAGCAACTCACGCCGGCACTGTTAAGTGCAAGCGCGTCCTGCGGAACAAATGCCGACAGCGATATGCCTGCCTTAGCCATATAGTAGGCAAAGGCGTTTGCCACATTGCCCGTACTTGCAACAATATATTCATTGCGCCCTGCCTCTTTGAGCACAGATGCCGCAAGCATTGCCCCCGGGTCTTTGAAGGAGCCTGTAGCGTAATGCTCATCATTCCGACAAGCGTGTACCTTGCAATCTATGTTAAAATTTTCTTTGGCAAATTTTTCCAGAAAATTCCAACGGTCGAGCGACAGAGGCGGTTCGGGACTGGTCACAATATTTTTGCTGTCTTTTAACGGCAAAAAATCGAAGTAATGCCAAATAGAAAAATCGCTGCGGTCTTTGTCATAAATCAAGTCTTTCAAACGTTGATAATCCGTGTTGTAATGCGCTTCCACACGAGTTTTACGGCATACCGGACAAACTTGATTGTGATTAAACCATTCGTTAAAATCTTCAAAAACTTTTCCACAAGTGGTGCAAACGAGAGTGTATTTCATACTAAAAAAATATTCATACGAAGTTACGAAATTTTTTGTGGGTGAAAGTGTCCCCTGAGAAGAAGCCCTTGCTCACTTTTGACAACTTCAACATATAACTACAACACTTCAATAAATTTTCGCTGCTTTTTGAAAAACTCCAATCTGTTTTTTTCACATGCTCCCGAAATCAAGTCAGATGTTTTCTTTTTTGTTTGCATCCAATCTTTGAGATTTTCTATAATTTCAGGAGTGTTGTACTGCAATTCACTTTTTCCGTAAGCCTGAATATGGCAAATCTTAAATTCTTTGGAATAATAATAACTGTAATTTGCTTCTATGCTGATATTGGAAATATACAAATCAACTTTATTTGAAATTCCGGAAGACCAACAGCCGGTAGCACTGATTTCTTCCAAATAATCCAATAATGAGAGCAACTCCTTTTTGACAAGTGCTTTTTCAGCATTGCTTATTACATTGATAGAATTAAAATATAGAATATCATGTACTATACTTTCGAAAATTCTGTAATCTAAAATATAGGTAGTGTATTTGGTCTTTTTTATTGCAACATAGCATTCATTCATTAGTGTTGATAATAATTCCGGTATTACGGTTTTTGAAAACGGCAATATTCTATCTTTACTATTATACTGGCAAGCCCATTTTAATAATTGAAACTTGCTTATAGACTGAAATTCCGTAATTAAGAATCGAGGCAATTTATTTGAAACTTCCATGTATTCCGCATCACGATAATTTTCGGGATTGTTAAAGTGGTTAATGATATTTCTTATATTCTCTACTTCCTTGTTTACAGGATTAACATGGTTTATTGACAGCGGAAAAGTAGTAGTATTTCCTGTAATTTCATCCAATGAAATATTCCATGCAGAAGCAATTTTATAAACTTCTTCCAACGAGAACGATACATCTTTACGCAATCTTCTATATACGGCATCCTGTTCTATTTTTAGTATGCCTGATAATTCTTTTACAAGTTCAGCTCTATTAGGATATTTCTTATCCAGAACTTTTATAATATCTGCTCTCAGCCTGTCAGTCATGTTTTTTTGTTTATATGATATTTGTAAATTTAGCAAAT
>JAISVE010000089.1 GCA_031271725.1 Bacteroidales bacterium | reverse complement strand
ATATTTATCCTTGTCAAGCACAACAAAATTATAATCATTTATACCTGACATTTTCTTTACTACATCTTCAATTTTTTCAGAAATATCAATCGTATATTTCGGCATATAAATCAATTCCTTTACAAACACCTTATCATAGTATTCAGGATGAAATATCAATGTTTTTATCGGGTCTAAAATTATTATACCCATAAATTTATTTTCATTATCTACAACAGGAAATACATTGCGTACAGACTTGCTTATTGCCTGCACTAACTGTCCCAAAGTATTTTCGGGTTGAACAACCACAAAATTCTTTTGCACAAGGTTTCCAAGCGACATAAGCGATAATGCCATTGCATCTTTATCGTGCGTAAAGAGTTCATTTTTTTCGGCAAGTTTTTTGGTATAAACCGAGTGCCGATGAAAATATACATTTACCAAATATGCTGCAACCGATACAAAAACAAGCGGAATAAAAAGCCTGTAGCCACCTGTTATTTCAGTAACAAGAAAGATTGCCGTCAAAGGTGCATGCATCACACCTGACATCACCGCAGCCATTCCCGTTAACGCAAAATATGTTTCGGGAAGTTGCAAATCGAAAAGTAGATTTAAAAAGCGGGAAACAAAAAGTCCCAACATCCCGCCTACAAACAGCGATGGAGCAAATACGCCGCCTATTCCGCCGCTCCCGTTGGTAAGCGACATTGCTATTACTTTCAAAAACACAAGCAAGGCTGTAAAGCCAAGAAACACAAAAGCGTTATCGCTGTAAGAATAAAACCATGTGTTGTTTAGCAACATGTCGGTACGTCCTTCCAAAATTTCGGAAAGAAATACAAAGCCTTCACCATAGAGAGGTGGAAATATAAATATCAAAATGCCGAGCAGTCCTCCACCAAAAATAATTTTCTTCCAAGGATTATTATAACGTTCAAAAATTTTCTCGGCTTTTTCCGATGTTCTTAAAAAGTAAATCGAAACAAATCCCGCCACAATACCAAGCAAAAGATAAAACCATAAATTGCGAAAAACAAAATCATTTTGCATTGAGAAATGAAACAGTATGTCCCTTCCCATAAAGGCAGCAGCAACCAAAGCTCCACTGACAGAGGAAACAAGCAGTGGTACTATTGAAGAAAGTGCCAAGTCCACCATCAACACTTCAAGCGCAAATATCACACCTGCTATCGGCGCACCGAAAATTCCCGCTATTGCGCCTGTTGCGCCGCAAGCAACAAGCAAGAGCATTGTCCTGTAATCGACCTTAAACAATCTTCCGACATAAGAACCTATTGACGAGCCCGAAAGTACTACAGGTGCTTCAGGTCCTACAGAGCCGCCAAAACCGATTGTAAGTGTACTTGCTATTATGGAAGAATAGGTTTTGCTTCTTTCGAGATTGCCACGTTTTTTAGCAATTGCGTAGAGAACTCTGCTCACTCCATGGCTTATTTCATCTTTGAGAATATATGTAACGTAAATAAAAGACAATGCTACACCTATAACCGGAAGTATAATAAACAGATAGTTTTTTTCTTCAGGAGCAAATGCTTTAAGCACAAATTCACTACCGTAAAAAAGCATTGTTTTTAACAACACCGCCGCACAACCGCTAAGCAAGCCTACCATAATACTCAAAAAAACCACATAGTTTTTTCTGTACAGTTCGAGTAGTTGAATCTTTAATGTATTTAGTGTGCTGTGCATTTGTTGCGTGACTTGTATTTTGCAGTTTGGCTTATACGGCTATTTACGTGTGCCTATGCAATTATCTGCGTGCCTGCCTCGCTGTCTTTAAGGTTGCCGACGCAGGTTATAACGCATTTTTTGCCGCCGTTCTCAACAAATTTTATTGCTGCTTTTATTTTCGGCGCCATTGAGCCGTCTTTGAAATGACCTTCATCCAAATAGCGTTTTGCTTCTGCAAGCGTTATTTTGCCGAGTGCTTTTTCGTTTTCCTGTCGAAAGTTTATATAGGCATTAGGCACATCTGTTAGTATGTAGAGTTCGTCCGCACTTATTTTATTTCCGAGAAGTGCACTTGCCAAATCTTTGTCGATAACCGCTTCCACTCCTTTCAGTGTGTTGTTCTGTTGGGTGACCGGAATGCCTCCGCCGCCAACCGTCACAACTATTGTGCCGTTTTCTGCCTGCTGTTTTACGAGTTCGCTATGCAGGATTTCTTGCGGAACCGGAGAAGCAACAACTTTACGCCAGCCGTTGCCTTTGGCATCTTCCTTATAAACTGCGCCCGCACCGGAGAGTTTCTCAACTTCTTCTTTTTTGTAATATGGACCTACAGGCTTTGTCGGATTTTGAAATGCTTTGTCCTCTGCATCTACAATTACAGGTGTAAGTATTGTTATAACATTACGTTCCATACCTGCATTACGAAGTTCATTAAGCATTGACAGTTCTATAAAATAGCCGATAGAACCCTGAGTTTCGGCAACGCAGAAATCCATTGGCATTTCTTCCAAGCCGTGTTCTTTTTTTCCTGCATTTTGACGCAAAAGTTCGTTGCCTACTTG
>JAISVE010000085.1 GCA_031271725.1 Bacteroidales bacterium | reverse complement strand
TTCATCGCGCCCTTCAAGTCCTCAACATTGAGCACATAACTTATGCGAACTTCATTTGCGCCTGCGCCTTGCTTCGCACTTTCAACCGAATAAAAGCCCGTTGCCGGAGCAAACATAACAGTCGCGCCCTCAAAAGAAAATTCTTCCAACAGCCATTGGCAAAACTTGTCCGAATTGTCAATAGGCAAGCGTGCAACAGCGTAGAAAGCACCTTTCGGATTAGGGCAAAAACATCCCTCAATCTTATTGATAGCATTAACAACAGTATCACGCCTCAAAGTATATTCTTTCAGGACTTCGTCAAAATATTCTTGCGGAGTATCAACTGCTGCCTCTGAAAAAATTTGTCCGTAAGTAGGCGGACTCAAACGTGCCTGCGCAAACTTCATTGCAGCATTATAAAGTTCTTTATTTTTTGTGATAAACATTCCCACACGCACACCGCAAGCAGAATAACGCTTGGAAACAGAATCAAGCAAAATAACATTTTCCTCTATGCCTTTCAGGTGCATTACGGAATGATATTTTTCATTATCGTAGCAAAACTCGCGATATACTTCGTCTGAAAGCAAAAACAGATTATGCTTTTTTACGATTGTTGCAAGCAGCTCCAATTCCTCTTTTGAATACAAATATCCTGTGGGATTATTAGGATTGCAAAGTAAAATTGCCTTTGTTTTAGGGGTGATATGTTTCTCAAATTCCTCAATGGGTGGAAGCGCAAAACCATTTTCTATTTTCGCTCTTATAGGTTTCACTGTTGCGCCTGTGTAGATTGCAAAGGCGTTATAATTGGCATAAAACGGCTCTGTAACGATAACTTCGTCACCCGGATTTAAGCATGCCATAAAAGCGAACATTATGCCTTCGCTGCCGCCATTTGTAACGATTATTTCGTCTTGCGAAACGTTAATATTATGCTTTGCGTAATATTCCGACAATTTTTTTCTTAGCGAAAGTATGCCTGCCGAATGGGAATAATCAATAAGTTTCAGGTCGTTGTTTTTTATGGCGTTTAATGCGCCTTCGGGTGAGTATATATCAGGTTGTCCTATGTTAAGGTGATATACGTGAATGCCCTTTGCCTTTGCTGTGTCTGCGTAAGGTACAAGTTTACGGATTGGCGATGCCGGCATTATGTCGGCTTTTTCTGATAGTTTGATCATGTTATTGTTGATTTATTTTTTCTCTAAGCATTTTTTTTACGCATTGCTTGCCGCGTTTCTCCACACAAAAAAATAAGCCCATTGATAATTCAATGGACTTACTTCTTATGAATTCTTATCTTAGCCTGCGTTAACAGTGCCTGTTATACGTAAAACAATTCTTTCTGACTTAACAGAATTACTTGATACGGTGATTGATTTGTTGATTCCGCCTATACGGTTAGTATCATAATGAACTTTTATGATACCTTTTTGACCAGGTGCTATCGGCTCGCGAGGCCAAGACGGCGTTGTGCAACCACAAGATGCCTGTACATTTGAGAGAATTAGCGGCTCGGTGCCTGTGTTAACAAATTCAAATTCGCAGTCTCCATTTGCACCTTTTTGAATTGTACCGTAATTATGCTCAATTTTTTCAAATTTAATTTCAGGACCTTCCACTGCTTCAGGAGCAACGGATGTTTCAGGTGTTGTTGGAGTTGCCTTCTGTGCTTGCGTGAGTCCCATTCCGCAAACGAAAACGAAAGCAAGAATGCCTACTAATGTCTTTTTCATTTTATTAATGTTTTAATTTGTTGATAATTATTTATTAGCATTTAGCAAAATACGTACCAAAATGTTTACAAATTTACAACTTATTTTTCATTTTTTAATGTTGTTTTTTTCCACACAACAATATACTTGATTTTTCTCAAAAAATTCGCTACCTTTGCAGTCCTTTTTTAGAAAAAGGCAAGCAGGTCCGGTAGTTCAGTTGGTTAGAATACATGCCTGTCACGCATGGGGTCGCGAGTTCGAGTCTCGTCCGGACCGCCAACAAAAGAAGTCAAGAATATCAAGGGTTTCCGTTAATTCGGAAGCCCTTTTTTCTTTTCAAAAAATGGTAAAATCTGCAATTTATCCTTTAAGCCTATTTTCATTTAGTAACATTCCTTTTATTTTGGTTATCTTTGTTTTATAAAGTTACATGAAAAATTGTACAAAATAGAACCGTGTCAAATACCGTGTTAAATTCAGTGAAATAAATTGACTAAATATCGTTAGCATAGGATTAGATAAAAGATACCCAAGAAAGGATAGCAGATACCTTTTAAGAATATTTTTCAACCATAAAGACAGCAATGCGGTATTTACAACAAAGATATATTTACAGGCAGACCAATGGAACTCTGAGACAAGGCATGTTATATCTCACCCACTTGCAAACGCATATAATAAACTAATTCAGGAAAAGCTCGCTAAAATAGAATACTTTTTAATATCCCTTGATAATGCTAAAAATAACGATAGGATAAAAATGCTACCGAATTAAAAAGTAACTTTGCAGATGAATACTATCGAATGAATTATTGACATTTAGAAGGAAGAAGCATAATGAAATCGGAAATAAAACTTTTTGAAGAACGCAAGGTTCGCACAATATGAGACCAAAATGAGGAAGAATGGTATTTTGCCATAATGGATGTGGTGGCTGTTTTGACAAATAGTCCCGAACCAAGAAAATATTGGAGTGTGTTAAAAACGCGACTTAAACAAGAAGGGGTTGAGTTGACTACAATTTGTAGTCAACTCAAAATGCTTGCCGCTGATGGAAAAAATTATTTAACTGATGTTGCTAATGAAACGCAATTATTCCGTCTTATTAAATCTATTCCTTCGCCAAAGGCAGAGCCGTTCAAACAATGGATGGCACAAGTTGCTAAACAGCGGTTCGACCAAATACAAGACCCAGAATTGTCTATAGAACAAGCTATGCGCGATTACAGACGGCTGGGTTATTCGGAAGAATGGATAAATACACGACTGCAATCCATACAGTTTCGCAAAGAATTGACCGATGAGTGGAAAAAGGCAGGTGTTGAAGAAGGTTTAGAATATGCTGTTTTAACCAACCTTATGACTAAGGAATGGAGCGAAAAACGGTTGCTCAATACAAAAATTCAAAGGATTGAAAAAAGAAAATCTGCGGGATAATATGACAAACATCGAACTTGCACTCAATATCCTTGCTGAAGCTTCTGCCACTGAAATTAGCAAGACAAAAAATCCGAAAGGGTTTAATCAAAGTCAGGGCATCGCCTTAGAAGGAGCAAAAGTAGCGAAAGAAGCCCGTCGAAATATCGAAAGCAGAACAGGAAAATCGGTTATCAGCCCGCCTAATGCCAAAAAACTGTCAGGTAGAAAAGATAATAGAAAAATAAAACTAAAAAAATAAAAATATGAAAAGAACAATCTTAATTACAGTATTTGCAGCGATGACTGCTATCTTTACCGTTTCTTGCGGTGGCAAAGAAGAATCTAAAATTCCAAAGAACATGGACGAACTTTGGGGAACTACGTGGGAATGTAAGAGTACAAACGACAAAAGTAGTACAAGTGATAAAGAAATACAACAAGAATATTTTGATAATGGTTATGTTTTTAGAGTTTCTTTCGTTACTGCCGACTCTATTGTTTGGGCGGCTTATCAATTGCCGGATTTAACTCCGCTTACTCCTGTTGTGCTAACGGCTTCAACATACACAAAGCCGGATTTGTTCTACACTAAATCTAATAATTATTTCACAAATTTCAACGATAAACCGTTTAGAGGAGAATTAGAAACGCCTGAAAAATTTTGCACATTTGACGAAGATGGTTATTTAATAAGCAATAGACCAGAGGGAATAAGTTGGTATTATACTAAAATAAAATAGACACAAAAGAATGGGTGGCACTTCAAATGGAGTGCCGCTTTTGCTTTTGTTTGTTTAAATCATTAAATATTTCCTCAATAGTATCGCCCTCATACAAAATCAGGTCTTTTGTCATTCCAAGCACTTTCCCGTAAAAATACTTTTTTTTCTCTGTTGTACTCAATACTGCCGACTATCCTGACGATTGTGGCAAATGGGAATTTGTTGAGTCATATCCAGATTTTACTATAAAATTTGTTGACTCTCGTTCCGGTACAAACTAACCCGCAAAAGCAATATATTGTACAGTCGCCGAAACAAGCAAATCCAAATCATCGGTAAGCTGATGTTTATACTCTATCAGATTAGTTCCAGGGCTCATAATTTTTCATTTTTTCAAGGTATTGATTGCTGAAGTCTATCTTAAACTCAACCCACAGCGGTAGATGGTCGGACATCTGATACGTGCGCCATTTATTCAAATAATACTTCTCAATCTCTTGTTGGCTCTTTCCTCCTATCTTGTCAAAAAAATAACCCTTATAAGTATCCAAGTCATTTTTAGTATAGATAGTTTTTACAAAGTTAAATGCGCCCGCTTTCTGTTCTTTCTCTGAAAATACAGCCATTTTCTCATCAATTTTCAGATTAAATGCAATCTGATCATAATGCTTTGTAGCTCCTAAATCAGAGGGGTGCTGCCTAATGGCTTGCGGAATAAAAAATCCGTACTTATCAAACAAATTTATTGTAGTATCGTTAATGTTGGGAATATTAAAGTCCCCCAACAGGATATAACTTACTTCTTCTTTCTTCGCCCTCTTGGACAAGATTGATGTTATAGTATCTATTTCCTGTTCTCGCTTCTTTATATCAACAAGGGAATCAGAACCATAGAATATATGAACGGATGTAAGTATAAACTTAAACCACTCTGCTTGAAATGCGACACAATAAGGTGTTCTGGCAAACTGTAACTTCCCGTCAATCAGATTTCCTACAGGTAAAGTAATTTCACCTGCCATTTTCTGAAAAGTGATTTTACCTTTATCATAGAGAAACACCATTCTTTCTTCCCCACCGGCACTACCATCAGTGGCATCTGTAACTATATAATCCCAATTAGGATTTAATAGAGAAACTAATTTTTCAAAGCCTTTCATATTGGCTGAGACTTCTTGAAGGGCTATAATGTCAAAGCGGCTAACAATCTCAGCAATATAATAAAGGCTTTCTAAAGAGCGATTGTCAGAAAACTCACGAATATTCCATGTAGCGAGCAACAAAGTGCTCGCTGCCGTTTTTTGAGGGATTTCATTGTCTAACTGACTACGCAACTTCAAAAGGTTGTTTATGGTACGCAACCTTTCCGGTTGGTCCATACCGTTTATAGGATGATAGTATGGCATTGTATATGAGTTTCTGTCTTTATAGTTTACAAAGATAATGATAATTTCAGGTTGCAACAATC
>JAISVE010000068.1 GCA_031271725.1 Bacteroidales bacterium | reverse complement strand
CTCTCTCTCTCTCTCTCTCTCTCTACAACCACGCGGCTTTCAGAGAATGCCATATCCATACATTTTATATTTACAGGTATTCCTGCATACATATTCCATAAAATATAAGATTTCTTCATGAACAAATATTAAAATGTAACTGCAAATATAAGAAAATTATTATAATATCGCTTTTTTATTGGCTCGCTTAATTATTCAACTTTTAATACATCATTCCGAATAACCAAAGCGGAATTTTTTTACCGAAACCGTATTCTATATTATCAGCAGCAATATAGGCTTTGCTTGTATCTTTAATCTGTTTTTCGGTTTTACTTTTTCCTCCGATTTCAAACACATATCTTTTATTTACCCAAAAATCGCCTTTATTCAAATGTTCAACCGTATGCTTATATGACAACTGATTCAGGAAAAAAGTTTCCCTGATATTACCAATATCGGTATTGGTTTCCGTAATCGTATAAGCAAGATTGGTGTTTTCGAGATAGATTTTTTCAGGCTTTTGCAAACGGTTTATACCTGCAATATCTTTATGCAAATGATTTGTTAATTGCGCCTCCTGCAAATAATATAAATACGACAAAATAGTATTTCTGTGAATTCCTATGCGCTTGCTCAGGCTATCGATATTAGGAATAAACGGCACCGATTCAGCAACAATTTGCAAAAGTTGTTTTATTTTTGGAATGTATGCAGGCTCCACATTGCGCAGCATCGGCAACTCTACTTCCAAAATCATATTGATAATTTCTGATAAACGAGATGAAAATCGTGAAAGCCCTTCAGTAAAAAACGGATAATAGCCGTGTTGCAGATAATCATTAAAGAATTGCAAGGGTTTGATTTTTGATAAGATCTCATCAGAAATGTTTTTATGCTTTTTCAAAATATCCGTTAACGAAACAGGCATAAGATCTAATTTCTGAGTAATATTCAAATACTCTCTGAATGAAAGTCCCTGAATATTGTACATAATGGCGCGGCGGCTTAAATCTGCACGAGCATTTAAAATTTCAAGTAGGGATGAGCCCGTAAAGACAACTTTCAAATGAGGATAATCATCATAAATATTTTTGATAGCCTGCGACCAGTTGGGATACTTATGCACTTCGTCAAGAAATAAAAATTTGCCGCCGCGTTTTACAAAAGAATCAACCAAATCAAGCAAACTGTGTTCGGCAAACCAAAGATTGTCAAGTGAAACATACAAAACCTGATTAGTGTTTCCTAATTCTTTTTTTATTCGTTGAAGAAAAAGCGTTGTTTTTCCAACACCTCTTGCTCCTCGAATGCCTATCAAACGGTCGCTCCAATCAATATCGTCCATTACACTGCGAATAAAACGAGTGTCAACATCCCGCACTTTTTGGAATGATTTTTCAACAAGAGTTTCCATAATTTGTTTTTATTTTGTACACTCGAGTGTACATTTTTCGTGTATTTTTGTACACTGCACTGTACAATATTTATCAATTTTTGTACACTCGAGTGTACATTTTTCACATATTTTTGTACACTGCACTGTACAATATTTGCCAATTTTTGTACACTCGAGTGTACAAATATAAGATTTTTTTGCGAAATGCGAAAGAAAATTAAGAATTAAAATTGCTGCTCTTTTTTATTTGCTACAGCTTCCTGCACAAGGAGTTGTGTTTGGGCCAAGTCTTAGATTTACATCAAAATTGTCGATAAGTCGTACATTTTCAAACCATACAGCCACACAAGCAACTGCCGTGCTGCTGCCTGCCGTTTGCTTGCCGTTTTCCGTACTGTCGCATCCGCTGCAATTATTGCAAGCACTCGAACTCGCAACAACGCCTCTGCAATCGGCACTTGCAGCCTTGTCGCTTCCTGCCGCTTCATTGCCGTTAGCAGCCGAAACCACCCAAAAAGCCGGTACTGGCTTCAAGGTATCACGGTCAACAATTTCAAAATAATCAACCTTAAAATAATCTTCCAAACTCGCAATTACACGTGCTTTCAGAAACTCCGCGGAACCCCCGATACGCAGGGTGTCGGAAATAATTCTACAAATTTGCGGAGCGATAATACGTCCCTCGTGAGTTAATAAAGCGTTGCGCGAACTCATCGCCAAACCGTCAAACTCCCGCACAATAGGACAAACCTCAATCCGTACGGGAAGCCCAAGTATGGAAACTATTTCCTTAATAATAACTGTTTGCTGAAAATCCTTTTTGCCAAAGTAGGCAACAGTCGGTTTTACTAATTCAAACAACCTCTTAACAACAACGGCAACGCCGTTAAAATGCCCCGGGCGAAAAGCCCCCTCCATTACTTTGTCAAGCCCACCGAAATCACCGCCCCAGCCTTTAGCAAAGGCAACATCCTTGCCCTCAGAGTACATTTCGCTTTCGTTCGGTGCAAAAACAATATCGCAACCCGCTTTTTCAAGCAAAGCGCAGTCTGCCTCAAACGTGCGGGGATAGTTTGCAAGGTCATTAGGATTGTTAAATTGTATGGGGTTTACGAACACGCTTGCTACAACAGTATTATTTTCGCCGCGCGCCCGCTCTATAAGCGACAGATGTCCTTTGTGCAATGCGCCCATTGTCGGCACAAAGCCTGTGCAGCCGGCAGCTTCTGCGAGTGCGGCTGAAAGTTCCTCTCGTGTTTTACAAATTTTCATTTCAAATAAAATAACTCAGTCAAAAAAAGTTTGCGAAGTTACAAATAACGGCACATTTTTTGTAAATTTACAAGATATGCCTTAAGGGCATCCATACCTGCTAAAAATTAAAATTTTAAATATGAAGCACAAATTAATTATTGTACTTGTAACTGCTGTAATCGCTGCAAGCACGGCAACAACAGCTGTAGCTCAATCAAAGGTAATCGACTCAGTCTATCAAATCAAAGACCAAAAAGTTTTGCCCGTAACAAGCGTTAAAGACCAAAACAGAAGCGGCACCTGCTGGAGTTTTTCGGCAATATCTTTCCTCGAATCCGAAATTTTGCGTAAAGGCAAGGGTGAATACGATCTTTCGGACATGTATCCCGTTTACGACTGCTATATGCGCAAAGCAGACAAATATGTACGCATGCACGGTAATACATACTTCCCTGCGGGCGGCGCAAGCAGCGATGTTTTTGATGTACTTCGTCTAAAAGGCGTAGTGCCGGAAAGCGTGTTCAAAGGTTTGAACTACGGCAATGACAAGCACGATCATTCCGAAATGGATCGCGCACTTAAAGCATATTTGGATGCTGTTGTAGAGGGTAAGGAAATTACGTCAGCGTGGAAAAAAGCATACACTGCAATTCTTAATACCTATCTTGGTGAAGCACCAGCTCAATTCACCGAAAACGGCAAAACCTATACTCCGGAAAGTTATGCAAAAATGCTTGAATTAAATGCGGACGATTATGTTGCAATCACATCTTTCACTCATTATCCATTCTACACGCAATATGAAAAAGATGTGCCGGACAATTGGAACAAGGGAATGGTTTACAATGTTACTCTTGATGAGTTGATGAGCATTGCAGATAATTCCATAGACAAGGGTTACACTTTTGTTTGGGGCGGTGATGTTAGCGAGAGAGGTTTTTCGTGGAAGAATGGAATTGCAATTATAGCAGACGAAGAAGCAGATGATATTAAGGGAAGCGACAGAGATAAGTGGGAAAGCATGAACGAGCGCGAACGCAAAGATGCTGCATACAAGTTTGAACAGATTGTTCCCGAAAAAAATATCACACAGGAGAGCCGTCAAAAAGATTACGACAATTGGGTTTCCACCGATGATCATGGCATGCATGTTGTAGGTATGGCAAAAGATAAAAACGGCAACACTTATTACAAAGTGAAAAATTCATGGAATATTTCAAATCCCGGAAAAGGATATTTGTATATGTCAGTACCGTTTTTCAAAGCAAAGGCACTTGATATAACAGTTCACAAAGACGCAATACCGGCGGACATCAAAAAGAAACTCGGCATAAAATAAATATACCAAAGCATAAAATAAAACTATGAAAAAAACAATAATAACAGCATTAACAACAATTGCACTCACAGCGGCATTCGCACGTCCTGCAAGCCCAAAGCCAATAGAAGTGGAGCAGCCCGATGGCTCCAAAATCACAATAGTGTTGAAAGGCGATGAACGCATAAAATGGGCGGAAACACAAAACGGTTACAGCTTGCTTAGAGGGCAAGACGGCTTTTGGGAATATGCAACTAAAGC